>NZ_DATNJW010000222.1:0-4623 GCF_035603715.1 Mycobacterium sp.
TCCGCCTCCGGTGACCAGGACGACTTTGCCGGTCAAGGGACCTTCAGGCATTGCGCGTTATCTCCTTCATTCCGTGAATAATTCGGCGATGAGCGCACGGCGCTGCGACCAATCCGCTGCGCGCAGGTCGACGTGTCCGGACTCGGTGACGATCAGGTCGACGTCGTAGGCGGGTGTGGAGGCGGGCCGGCTCAGCTGCTCGACCAGCGGCGAGCGACCGTTCACCTGCCGCGGGACGGCGATGATCGACAGTCCGCGGCGACTAGCTCGGGCGGCGGCGCAATAGTCGGGATGCCCACCGATGCCGCCGATCACCTTGTCGCGCAAGCCTTCGACGTTGATCTGTCCGTATTGGTCGATCTCGATGGCGGTGTTCACCGCGACCAGCGGTGCGCCGCGCGACAGCCGGGTGAGGTCGTGGGTGTAGTCGAGTCCGCGCAGGATCCGGCGCCCATCGACCCACTCGTAGAGAGAGTCGCTGCCCAGCAGATACGTCGCCGACGGTGTACCCGCCAGCAGCCCGCGCCGGTCGAGGTCGACGACCGCATCGGTGAGTAGCCCGGTGTCGATGTGTAACGGCGCTTGTGCCCGGCGCAGCAGTGCGGTGCCGAGCTGCCCTGGCCCGTACTGGATCCGGGCGTCTTCGGGGAGTAACCGCAATACCGCGTCGGCGAGCGCGTCGTGAATCGGCTCGGGGTCGCGTTGCGGTACTCGCAGCGGTCCGGTCCCGACAGAACCGATTACCTCGACACTCGACGGGTCGAGCGCAGGCCCGGCATCCGCCGCGACCATCGAGGTGTCGACCACGGCGAGAGTCCTTGTGCCGCTATCGATTAGCTCGCGCTGCCAGGACACCTCGGTGCCGAACTGCAACAAGCCATCCCGACGTACCAGCCGGGTGAGCAGCACGTCGGGCCGCAGCACGTCAGCCAGCAGCGCGGGAATCGCCCCCAGCCGCGTCGGCAGGAAGCGCGCCTTCGGGCTGCGCAATACGTCACGCACGCCCCACCCGGGCATCAACGCAACCACTTCGGCAAACGCGTCTGCGTCGAGGCCGTCGATCGGGGCGGGCAGCCAGCCCAGCACCAGGCGCACCGAGCCTACCTCGCTGGCGGCGGCGCTCAGCGCCGCGCCGACCGACCCGCCGTCGTCGAGGCAGCGCAGCGCGCCCACTCCGTCGCCGAGGGCAACCGTCGCTCCGGGGCGCAGCGCAGCGCGCACCGCGGCGGTGAAGCCGGCCCTGGTCAAAGGGGTCAAACTCGTTGTCATCGCGGTTCTTTGGGAAGCCCGAGCACCCGCTCACCGAGGATATTGCGCTGAATCTCGCTGGTGCCGCCCAGGATCGTTTGCGCCCGCCCGACCAGCATATGGTGCACCAGGCCGTCCTCCTCGGGGTCGGCGCACGCGTCGGTACCAAGCACCTCGGTGGCCATGTCGCCCAGGTCCTGATCGGTTTCTGAGGTCATCAGCTTGAGCACCGAGAAAGCCGGCGATGTCAAGTCACCTGAGTCGATGGCGCGCTGCCAGGTGTAGCGCAGCAGCCACATCCTTGCCCACAGCCGGGTCATCGACCGCGACAGCACCGGGTCGAGCAGGTCGTGGTCACGGGCCGCATCGACCATGCGTTCATGCAGCCGGAACATCGACACCGCCTGCGAACCCAATGTCAGGCGCTCACGACCCAGCGTAACCATCGCGACCGTCCAGCCCTGACCGATGTCACCGATCAGCGCGTCTTGGTCGAGTTCGGCGCCGTCGAAGAAGACTTCGTTGAACTTGCTCTCACCGTCCATCTGCATCAGTGGGCGCACCGTGACCCCCGGGATGTCCATGGGCACAACGAACATCGACAAGTCACGGTGCTTGTCCGGACCCGTGCGGGCGAGCAGCAGCCCGAAGCGGGCCGAGGCAGCCGCTGAACTCCACACTTTCTGACCATCGATGCGCCAACCCGTCGCGGTGCGTTCGGCACGGGTGCGCACGCCGGCAAGATCCGATCCGGCGCCGGGTTCGGAAAACAGCTGACACCAGACGTCGTCGCCCAACCGGATCGGCTCCAGGTAGCGGTCCTTCTGATCTTGGCTGCCGAATTTGATCAGCACCGGACCAACCAGGTCGGCGCCGGTGATGCTCAGCTGGCGGGGCACACCGGCTCGCGCGCACTCCTCGGCGAAGACGGCCTGATGCGCCACTGATGCATCGGCGCCGCCGAACTCGCGCGGCCAGTGCAGGCAGGCGTACCCGTGGTCGGCGAGGTAGCGGTGCCACGCCCGGCCGGGTTCGATGTCGGCCGCGGTGGGCGTGGGCCCGTAATTCCGTAGGCCGGCCGGCCTCGGTGCGCTGTCCAGAAACGAGCGGATCTGCGCGCGTAGCGCGTCCGGGTGTTTCGAGCCGTCAGGGGAACCCGGCACCGGTCACTCCTCCCTCAGAGGCGACGGGCCCAGCGCCGACAGCCGGTCCCAGTGCTGGCCAGGTGTGCCGAACACCACCTCGTCCGTGCGGGCGCGTCGGAAGTACAAGTGTGCGGAATCCTCCCAGGTGAAGCCGATGCCGCCGTGAATCTGGACGTTCGCTTTAGCCGCGTTGCGCAGCGCCTCGGAACACACCGCCTTGGCCATGCTCGCGCGCCAGGTCGATTCGCCGGCGGCCGCAGCGGGTGAACCGTCGAGCGCTTCCAGCGCCGCCTGCGAGGCCGATCGCGCCCATTCGAGATCGACCAGCATGTCCGCGCACTTGTGCTTGATGGCCTGAAAGCTGCCGATCTGCCGGCCGAATTGTTCGCGGGTGCGGGCGTAATCGGTAGCGATCTCAAGCACCCGTTCGCAGGCGCCGACCTGTTCCGCAGACAACACCGCCAGCGCAATATCGACGTTGCGGTCGACGACGTCACCTAGGGGACCGTCGGCGGACAGCCGCAGCGCCGGCGCTGAGCTCAGCGTGATGGTGGCCATCGGCCGGGTGCCGTCGAGCACGCGTTCAGCCTCGGCGACGACGCCGTCGACGGTGGGGTCGAGCAGGAACACCGCCGGCTCGCCATCACCGCCAATGGCGATGACGACGAGATCGTCGGCAGCGGAACCGCCGAGCACGTGACGCACTTTGCCGTCGATACTCCAGCCATCTCCGGTACGGGCGGAGCGCAGCGTCACCGCGGACGGCCGCCACAATCCGCCGTCACCGGTGAGCGCCGCGGCCGCAGTGCGGCGACCTTCGATGAGCCCGGTCAGCCGCTTGTCGGCGTCGGGGTCGTGTTCGGTCAAGTCGAGCAGTAGCCCGGTGGCCAGCACCGTGGAGCTGACGAATGGCACCGGGGCCAACGCGCGGCCGAGTTCGTGGGCCACCACACCCAGCGCGGACGCACCGAAACCTGCGCCGCCGAGGTGCTCGGGCAGTGCGATGGCGGCCACCCCTACCTGGTTGCACAGCACATCCCACAGCGCAGTGTCGAAGCCGGAGTGTCCGTCCGTGCCCCCACCGTCTCCTTCGCCGTACGCGACGGCGCGCACTCGGTCCTCGGATGCCAGTCGCTCACAGGCCGAGCGCACGGATTGTGCGAGTTCCTGACGTTCGTCAGCGGACAACGGCGTCATCGAATTCCTCCTGCGATCTGCCGTGCCAGCTCGGACTTGGCGACCTTGCCGAGCCCCGTCAGTGGGAACTCGTCGACGAGGACGAGCCGCTCGGGCCACTTCTGCTTCATTAGCCCGCGTTGGTCGAGGAAAGTGCACAGCTCATCGAGGGTGACGTCGCGATGGCGTGGCGAACGACGCACGACCGCGCACACCAGCTCACCGCGCAATTCGTCGGGCTGGCCCAGCACCGCGATCTCGTCGACCAGAGGATGTGCCAGCAGTTCGTTCTCGATCTCGTCGGGGGCCACATTCTCGCCCTTGCGGATGATCAGATCCTTGGTGCGCCCAGTGACCACGATGCGGCCGTCCGGACGGAGGTGGCCCCGGTCGCCGCTGCGGAACCACCCGTCCGCAGCGAGGGCATCAGCCCACTGGTCGTGCTGCAGGTATCCCGGTGTCAGGTTGGCGCCCCGCAGCTCGATCTCGCCGTTCGCTGCGATCCGCACCTGCGATCCAGGGATGGGCCGGCCCGCGCTGTTGGCCAGTTGCTCGTCGGTGTCGGTGGCCTCGCTGACGCAGATCATCGGCGCCTCGGTCATCCCGTAGGCGTGAACGACGGGCACCCGGAGGTGTTCACGCACCTGCCTGTGTACTTCAGGCGGACACGCGGCACCCCCGCCGATCAGCATCCGCAGCGACGGCACCAGCAATTCGGTTGTCGGCGCGGCCATTTGAGCGGCCAGCAGCATCTGGTAGAACGCGGTGCTCGCTCCGGTTACCGTCACCTGGTGCTCTGCGAGCACCCGGGGCAGGTCGGCTGCGGAGACTTTGGGGATGAGCAGCACCGGAAAGTCGCCGAACAGAGCGGTGGCGAGATAGACCATGCCGCCGATGTGCGCGATGGGAAAGGCGATCGTCCCGACTTCCCGAGGATGGCTACCCACACCGAGATGGGTGGCGTAGCCGCTGGCCGCGCTGAGCAAGGTTGCGTCGGAGTGGCGGACGGCTTTCGGGCTGCCGGTGGTGCCCGACGTGAAGTACACCCAGCGTG
>NZ_DATNJW010000223.1:0-16423 GCF_035603715.1 Mycobacterium sp.
AGCACGGAAACAACCTGTTCCAGGGCCGCAACAACATGGCCACTGTCCTGGAGATACCGAACTCTCTGCTACAAGCCCGCCGGGTGCACGCGTGGGCGACAGCGAGTCTGTGTGGACACGCACCGGAGGTGCAGGTGTACAGGTGGGGGGTTCCGTTGTTGACCCACCTCTATTTGTCCAAGCCCGACCCTGTTGGGCTCGCACAGCGGTTTCACGAAACCGCACCCGTCGACGACGCAGCACTGTTCGGCTCAGCAGTCGCCGAATTCGTGAAGACCCTCTCGGCGCGCGCAGGCCGCGTCAAGGATCCCGCCGGCTACGCCTCGATTGTCGTCCCGCGACTGATTCCCGCGATGCTGCCCTATGAGATCGGTTCGGACGCCGAATTCAGCACCACACGGTTCAACGGGCGCCCGCTGGGCGCCGACGCCTTCGACGTCATGCTCAGTTTGGCTGCAGGAACGGCCGTGAGCGACGGCGTGGGGCCTGACGTCGCCAGGATTCGACCCGAATTTCCTTACTGCGGGCTACCTTACGACGATTCCGAACAAGCCGGGTTGCGACCATTGCGCGAGCTCATTGGTCTGAGCTACTAATGCGCTCCCGTAGTCATGGGCCCCAACGGATTTTCGATGAGAGGAATCTCTAGTGTTCACCGTTCTGTTTGAGGTCCATCCACATGGACCACAGTGGAATGCCTACTTTGGCTACGCAAAAATGCTCCGGCCGGACCTCGAGGCGATCGACGGATTCATCGACAACATCCGCTACCGCAGCCTGACGCGGCCAGGGTGGGTGTTGTCGCTGTCGTCCTGGACCGACGAAAAGTCCCTCGTCCGGTGGCGCACGAGAGCCCGCCACCACGACGTTCAGGTCAAAGGCCGTGACACTGTTCTCGCCGACTACCGCCTGCGAGTCGGCCAGATCACCGGTGACACCGATGTTCCGCACGGTCAAACACTGAAAGAGCAACGGCTCGACGTGACCGACATTGGTGACGGTAAAGCCATCACCCTCATCAATTCCAAGGTCCCCGTTGAACAAGGGCCCTTAGATGAAGCCGAGGCCACCTGCCTGGCAAAGCAACTCGGGTTACGTACCGACGCCAGCGGTCTCGTCGAATGGGACATCTTCGACTCGGTCCTCGAACCTGGAAATCCCATTTTGCTCCAAGCCTGGTCAGACCCTCACAACGCCGCATCCATACCAACTGATGGGCAAAAAGAGCTGCGACATCGAGAGATTCGCATTATCCGTGACTACGGGATGTTCGACCGGCGCGAGAATCCGCAGTACTATCCAGACGCCGTTCGGCCAACGCCTGGCGAATAGATCGACCTCACTGTGCACGCGTTCGTTGTCGCGCTGCGATGCCGCCGCGGCGTGAGTAGCGGGTACTCGCGTTGAGCGCACCAGAGCCGCACCGCAGCCGCCGCGGCCGGCGGCGACGCCAACTCCTGGATCGGGATTCACATTTTGGGGGTTGCGGTACCGTGAAGAATCACAATAATGGGTCATACCACCCAGTGGTCTATTTTCTCCGAGATGAGGAGCGCTCGTGTCCGCTGTACATCACCGCTATGCCACCGTCGATGGCCACCAGATTTTCTACCGCGAAGCAGGTCGTCCGGATGCGCCCACCATCGTTCTCCTGCACGGTTTCCCGACCAGCTCCTACATGTTCCGCAACTTGGTGCCGGCCCTAGCCGACCGCTACCACGTCATCGCCCCGGATCACCTCGGGTACGGATTGTCCGATGCGCCCTCCGTAGACGAATTCGACTACACCTTCGACGCACTCACGGACCTGACCCAGGGTTTACTGACTCAACTCGACGTGACGGAATACGCCATTTACGTGCAGGATTACGGTGCACCGATCGGGTGGCGGCTGGCACTGAGCAGTCCTGACGCGATCACTGCGATAGTGAGCCAAAGCGGCAACGCCTATGACGCGGGGTTCGTCAGTGGATTCTGGGAACCCATTGTTGCCTGGCAACAGGCGCAGAACGCCGACACCGAACCGGGTGTACGTGCGTACCTGAGCTTGGACGCCACCAAATGGCAGTACACCAACGGCGTAGCAGACGAGTCCTTGGTCAATCCTGAGTCATGGCACCACGACTACGCGTTGATCTCACGTCCGGGCAACGACAAGGTGCAACTCAAACTGTTCGTCGACTACGCCACCAACTCACCGTCTTACCCCGCAGTCCACGATTACTTCCGGACCCACAAACCGCCGCTGCTGGCGGTCTGGGGTGAGGGTGATGGAATCTTCGGGCCCGACGGCGCGCGCGCATTCGCTGAAGATCTGCCCGACGCCGAGATTCACGTTATCGAAGGTGGCCATTTCCTGTTGGAATCGGCCGGCGCCGAGGTCGCCGATCTCATCCATGAGTTCCTGGGCAAGCATCTGAGCTAGCGGCACGGCCGTGTGAACCGGTGTCCGCCGCCGCGTGCTTTTGCAGCGCACGTGCTTTGGGGTCAGATTCCTCTCCGACGGGAGCCAACGAGCGCCACAACAGCGCCGAAGCGTAGGAGCGGTAGGGCGTCCATGCGGCGCTCAGGGCTTTGACAGCCCCCGGGCTTGGCAGGCTGCTCATCGTCCACAGGGTTGCGCAAGCGCGCCGGATACCCAGGTCGCTGGCGGGCAGGACATCTGGGCGGGCGAGGTTATGGATCAGAAACGTCTGGGCAGTCCACAGGCCGATACCGTGGATTGCGGTCAGCTTCGCGATCACCTCGGCATCCTCGAGGTCGCCCATCGCTTCGATGTCGATCACGCCGTCGGCCTGCGCACGGGCCAACGCCATGATGTAGGACGCTTTCGCGCGACTGAGCCCCGCGGCCTCCAATCGTGGAGCTTGAAGTGTCAAAATCGCTGCGGCCGAGGGTATGTCTCCGCACGCCGCTGCAACTCGGTCATAAATGCGGAATGCCACCGACGCAGATATCTGCTGACCGACGATATGCAAGAGCATGGCGGCGAACTGGCTGTCCCCGGTGCGCCCGCCATCGTGCCACTCGAATGGCAGGGGGTAGCCGTATGTGTCAATCAGCCCGGCCAATACGGGCTCTCGACGTCCGAGAACGTGATAGATGTGCGGGTCAAACGAGCGATCAATGGTTTCCGTTGTCACCTTTGTCGACCTCCGATCGCCCGATGTTCTGCTGCCTCGTTGCCAATCCGGGCTCAACATCACGCGTTTGCGAGGCCGTGTAACCCGAGTCTAATGGGGTATGCAACCCACCAAAGTCGAAAGCGGATGCAGTTCGGTCGAGACAACTCGAGGCCATTGTGGGTACGATGGCCCAGTCGATACAGTCAGTAGGACCTGGGCTACACCAGTAGCTGGTGAAGCTGTTAGTAACTCGACGCGTGAGACACCTGCGAGGTGAGATGGCTAATCGCCATGTTGAATGCGATTCTGCGACGCGAAGTATCCGGACGGCGCGGCTGTTGCTCCGGCCGTGGACTCTGGATGATCTCGCGGCGGCCTACGGCATCTACGGCGCACCGCAGGTGTCACGCTGGCTGTGCCCGGCTCTGGCCCCTGTCACCAACGCAAACGACTTGCGCCCGCTTCTGGCTGCGTGGATCAACGAAAGCGACGGGACTGAGGTGCCGCTTGGGCGGTGGGCGATCGTTGATCAGCTCTCCGGCGAGGTAGTCGGCGGGGTGGCCCTGCTCTCACTGCCACCTCGATGCAATGATCTTGAAATCGCCTGGCAGGTCGCGCCGACGATGTGGGGTCAGGGTTACGGTGCAGAAGCGGGTCATGCCGTCGCCCATCAAGCTTTCGACAACACCGGTATCAGTGAACTTTTCGCCGTCATCAGGCCGGGAAACCACCGCGGCGCGGCTACCGCGCGGCGCGTTGGCATGGACTGGGTCGGCGAGACCAACAAGTACTATGGCCTAGACCTGCAGGTGTACCGACTTAACAAAGCCGACCTCGATCTACCCGAACCGGCATGCGCCCCGGCTCACTAGGCCGACCGCAGCGCGCATCACCTGCCATGCCGAACTTCCCGTTCCCCCAAGGCCGCAGCCCGGTCCCAGTCATCGCAGGATGCTTCAGCGGCAGCGCATTGACAAGACGACAGCACCTGCACCGAGAGAACGCCGGGTTGCCCGCTGACTACTTGCAACACACCGCTGCTTTATGGGGTAGAAAACCCAGTGACGGACCATCGCGGGTAGTCTGTCGCCATGCCTGAAAGCCACGCCGAGAATCTGCCGGTGACGCAGCGAGGACGCGCCACACGTGACCGGATTGTCGGCGCTGCCGCCGAAGTGCTCATGACAGAGGGGCTTACCGGTTTCAGTATCGACCAGGTCCGACAGATCGCGTCGGTCAGCGGCTCGCAGCTGTCGCATTACTTCGCAGACAAAGACGCGCTCATACACGCTGTCATCGCCCGTCAGATCGAAATTCTGCTGGACTTCCATCGGCAGCCGGCACTGGGCGACTTGGATACCTTCGACGATTACGAGCAATGGGTCGAGCTGACGATGCAGTTCAGTCGCCGCAAGCTGCGCGCGCAGCCGGTGCCGACCTTCGGTGCGCTGGCCGGTCAGTTAAGCAAACATGACCAGCACACCCGCGAACTGCTCGCCAAGGGCTACCAGCAGTGGTCATCGATATTTCGGCGTGGCCTCACCAGGATGAAGCGAAATGGCCTGCTGGTCGACTCCGCGAACCCCGCGGCGCTCGCCAACGTTTTGATGAGCGCTCATGAGGGAGCCACGTTGCTCTCCAGTGCCTACGGCGCGACGTGGCCCGATCGCGACGCCTTGACGTTCGCGCTGACCTACTTGCGGCAGTTTGCCGCCCATCGGGGAGACCAGCTCACCGATTCCACACCGTCCACGACAAAGGGCGGGCGGACACGTGCGGGGGCGGGTCGGTGAGTGGCTCTGCGTCCATGGGCAGCGTCGAACGCCCGGCACATGCAGGACTGCAGACCACCGTCGCCGATAACCCCGACGACAACAAATTCGAAGCCCGTGTGGACGGTCAGGTAGTCGGCTGGCAGCCTTACCGCCGCTATCAGACCCACATCGTGTTGACGCACACCGAGGTTGACCCATCATGGCGTGAACGCGGCATCTCCTCGGCGATGATCGACGGGGTTCTCGCCTTGATCCGCTCGGCCGGCGCTACCGTCGTCCCGTATTGCAAACTCACCAGTGACTACATCCTCCGCCACCCCGAATACCGTGATTTGGTTCCCGACCAGTACCAGACGTTGTTGCGGCCGATATCCCGGCCGGGAACACGTTGAGCGGCAACGCAATCCGGCCCCGCAATACCGTCTTCTCGTGGGTGAACGCTGCTCGTCGCTAGGCCGCCACCGGCAGCAGGCTCCGAGGCGGCGACAGGGCCGCCTCGACGAGTCGGGCCGCCGTGCACCACCGCCGTTGCCCGCCGACCCGGTCACAACACCGGGCATCAGCGCCGACTCCTCGCGCAGCTGCACAAGTGGTCGTGCGTCCACGGTCGGATCACACCCGGTCGACATCTGCTCGCCCAAGGTCAACAGCGCGCCGAAACGACTGGTCTTCGTTAGGCTCACGGCGAAATGCTGTGCGAGGCGGAAGCAACGCACCCGCAGAGGAATGTCGATGCCAAGTTGTCAGCGCGTGACCGGCAGTAACCACCATCGGGCATCGCGCTGCAGGCGGCCATGACCGGCGCAGAGGGCAACACCATCGAGGGTGTGAGCCAAACAGGCGAACGCGCAATCGTTTTGGCAACCAAACTCAACAGCCCGCACATCAGCGACCAACTGATTCAGCGAACGACGCTGCTCGACGCCATGGCTGTCGCGCTGAGACGCAAAATCACCCTAGTGAGCGCACCTGCGGGCTGGGGCAAGACCACGCTGCTCGCGCAGTGGGTGGCCAGCCATACTCGGGCCGCCGGCGGCCCCGCATATGGCTGGCTGTCGATCGACCCTCCTGACGACGACCCGGTGCGGTTCTGGACATATGTGATCTCCGCGTTGCACAAGGCCAGCCCCGCCGTGGGCGGTCGCGCGCTCGAACTGGTCGGGATGGGAGCTAGTTCGCTGCTGGCCGCGCTACCCACGCTTCTCAATGAAGTGGCTGCAGCCGCCGACGAATTGGTGATGATTCTTGACGACTATCACCTGATCACCAACCCCGCCGTGCATGAACAGATGGAGTTCGTCCTTACCCGGATGCCGGCTAACCTGCACATGGTGCTGGCCACTCGTGCAGACCCCGCATTGCCCTTGGCCCGATTCCGGGCGGGCGGAGAACTCACCGAGATGCGCGGCGACGATTTGCGATTTCAGCCCGAAGAGGCCGGGCAGCTATTCAACGCCGTCCTGCACCTGGGCCTTACAGACGATGACGTCGAGCTGTTGTATCGGCGCACCGAAGGCTGGGCGGCAGGGCTGTATTTGGCCGCGCTGTCACTCAGCGGCCGATCAGATACCGACGCCGTCATCAAAACGTTCGATGGAGACCACCGTTACATCGCGGACTACCTGATGGCCGAGGTACTTGACCGCCAGCCCCAGAAGCGGCGCCGATTTCTGCTGCGAACGTCGATACTGCGCAAACTCAATGGCGCACTGTGCGACGCCGTGCTGCATGAGACGGATTCTGCGTCGGTGCTCGAGGCCATCGAGCGCGAGAACCTGTTCGTCATCCCCCTGGACCTCTCGCGGCGCTGGTATCGCTATCACCACCTTCTGGCAGATCTGCTGCGCATTGAGCTGCGCCGCAGCGAGCCCGAAATAGTGCCCGAGCTGCATCGGCGGGCCGCAGCCTGGTCGACGTCGAAAGGCCTCATCGACGCAGCGGTCTATCACCTAACCGCCGCCGGGGACATCAATGCGACGTCGCAATTCATCGCCGAGCACTGGGTCGATGAATTCAACGCCGACGGGCTGTCGACCGTGACGGGCTGGCTGGACTCGTTACCCGACAAGATCGTTCGCCAAGATCCTCGGCTGAGCGTGCCCCGCGCCTGGATCGCGGTGAACGAAGGCCGCGTGAACGAGGCCGCGGGCTGGATCGACGCGATCGAGGCCCGCGCAGATGCCGATGCGACGGCCGGGGGGACAATCGCTGCTCAAGCCCTTGTCCTGCGCGCGATCCACGCCTTCAAGATCGGTGACATCACTACGTCCCGGGAAACGGCGCGGCGGGCGACTGAGCTTGATCTCGGGGACGCGCCGCTGGCCCGTTCGGGCCTGTACTGCATCTACGGAAACGCCCTGTACTTTTCCGGATATCGCGCCGCTGCTCAGGCCGCGTACCGGCAGGCCGCCGCGCACGCCGAGAAGGTCGGTGATCGGCGCTATCTCATCTACGCGCTGGGTTACCTGGCATTGATCGCCGCTGAGGCCGATGACATCGCCAGCGCCGAACATCTGGTCAGACGCGCCAACGGCGGCGGCACCGTCCTGGGCGTTCAGGAATATTTCGTCGGCGTGATGGTGTGCATGGCGGCGGCGGAGATCTTCACCCGCCGCGGTGACATCTCGGCTGCCGCTGACGCCGTAAGTATGGCCGTGGCCTCCGCCCGACACGGCGGCGCCATTCCCGAAATCGTCAAAGCGCTTCTTGCACAAGCGGAGATCGCTGAGCGCCTTGGCGATCATCACACCGCCCGCACAGCCCGCCAGGAGGCCTCTTCCTCGATCGAGCAGCGCCACGGATCCGGCATGGCCCCGGCGTTATTGGTCGCCGCCGGCGCATACCCCGACGTCTCAGGGGCGCCGCCCCCCGCGCCATCTGACGCCGCTGACGAGCTGACCGCCAGAGAGCGTCAAGTCCTGAGTTTGCTGGCCACCCAATTGTCACGTCGCGAGATCGGTCTGCAGTTACATGTGTCGGTCAACACCATCAAAACCCAGCAACGCTCGCTCTACCGCAAACTCGGCGTCGTCAACAGAAACGCCGCGGTCGAGCGAGCCCGCACGCTTGGCTTGCTGTAACTCCTCGGCCCGGGCACGGCTCGCACACCACCGAGAACACAGGTCAGCGAGTCGACAGGCGACCCAGAATTCACCCGGGTGAATTCTGGGAGTGGGTGACGACATTTCACCCAGTCAATGGGCAGCCTTGCCTAGGTGGCGTCAGTATTACGTGTCGATGTACGCGAGCAGGCCCACGTATTGCGGGATTTCGGCAAAGCCCCCGTATCGCTCGGCCTATATTCCCTGCTGCGCCAAGACCACGATCGAATCATCCTGACCGGGACGGGCGCATCGCACTTTGCAGCACTGCCCAGTTGGCGGCGCTTGACCTCGGGAGGCCGGGACGTCTGCTGGATGGACGCTCGCCAACTCCTCACTAACCCAGAACTGATAACCCCGAATTCATTACTTGTAGCGACATCGCGATCCGGTAGAAGCGATGACGTCGTCGCGCTGATTACCACTTTGTCTGAAAAGACAAGACCCGCTGCGATTATTGCCCTCACTGACGATCTCGCGAGCCCCTTGGCCGGGGTCGCCGACAGTGAAATTTTGTTGCGCAGCCAATCCTCGGGCAGCACCAGAGGATTCTTGAACATTCTGGCCGCCCATGACTACATCACGTCGATGATTCTTGGCCAGGACAACGACGATGTCATGGCCACGGCACGCGTAGTGGCTGCCACCAAAATTCCAGGCCACCTCACGCAGGCGGCGGCCAGTCTTGCTGAGGACTCGAATTCCCGGCTGATCTATATCGGTTTCAGCGAACACGCGGCCGCCGCGCTCTACGCCGCCCTTCTCACGCGAGAACTCACGACAGTCACCGCCGAGGGATACCCCAGCGACGACTTCGACCCCCACGCCGCGCCAGCGGGCTTCAACGGGTCGACAGCGGTGCTCTTCACCGGCCGCGATCCGGCCGACAACGCACGGGCTGCTGAACTGGCCGCTGACCTTGACGCCGCGGGTGCGGACGTCGTTCTGATCGGTAGCCGCGCAGTCGGAAAAGCGACCTGCATCCGAAGTCCCACAGGTCATGTCAGCGCCCAAATGGCTCACAGCGTAGTCATCGCCGAGTACTTCGTATCGTTATTGGCGGCCTGACCCGAACCGTCGTCGACAGCGTCCCTATGGCAGCGGTTCGGCGCCTAGTCCCACGTGGGCGGGACGCCGAGTGGCTAGGCCGGTTTTTTGGGCCGTGAGGGTCGCGCACGCCCAGCATTCGCCGCTGGGGGTTCGGCCGCGTATGACCGCACGTATTGGACTGCGGCGTTCAGGGCATCCCGCAACGGCTTAATCGACTGGGTGGTCTGCGACAGTAGGGATCCGCCCTGGTGGGCGGCGACCAGCACCCGGGCCAGGTGTTTGGGATCGGCGTCGGCACGCAGTTCCCCACGTTTGACCATCGCGGTCAATCCCGCGCGCAGCAGGCCGATCAGCTCGTCATAGACCGCGGTCAGGTCGGTGCGTAGATCGTCATCCGGGGGGACCAGTTCGCCTACAAGCGAGCCGAAGACGCAACCGCCGGAACAGTTGAGGTCGATTTGCAGCTGCACATTCCGATCAGCCCAGTCCTGTAGCGCCGCAAAGCTATCAAGCCGGCCGAGCCCGCCGTCCGTCGACAACGTCATCACTTGGTCGCGGCGCCACGCGATGACGCCGCGAACCAGCGCACGCCGGTCCGTAAAGTAATGCGTCAGTTGAGAACCGCTCACTGACGCGGCGCGACGCACATCGTTGAGTGTGGTGTTACTCAGTCCTTGACGATAGATGAGATCAGCAGCTGCCCCGGTGATGCGGGCATAAGCGATCCTCCCTCGAGGGGTGAGATCGCCTGTCGTGTCGTCAATCATGTCAGTCGTCGTGAACGGCTCCGTTGGGACGCAAATACCACTGTTGCTCTAATGATGATAAGGCCCGCATGTTCACGCAATAGCCATCGCCGGCACGCGCGTCGTGCGAATACGCGTCGGCGGCTGCTTAAACCCGCTTTCTGGCCCGGCGCTTGGGAGCATCCGCGCGTCCGGAAGTTCTTGCTGGTCTGTCGCCCGCCTTCGCGGCGAATTGACGAACATAGCTCAGCGCGAAGTCGAGCGCTTCGGCATCCGGCCATCGGCGAGGTCGGTCCAAGGCGCGAATATCAGCCCCCTGGTGCGCGCTGAGCAATAGGTAAGCAAGTTGTTCAGGGTTCGCGTCGTCAATTAGTTGGCCGGTGTCTTTCATCCGTTGCAGTCCGCCGGCCAGGAGCTCCACGCATTGCCGGTATCCGTCGGCCAGAAGCCGGCGCGTTTCCTCGTCGAGCGTGGTCACATCGTCGGCCAGTCCTGCGCACGCAGGAAGGGCAGAACGTCTCTTTCTGCGCCGGCCGCTCTTCAGCGTTAGCTCCGCCCAACGGTCGAGATCTTCGAAGGTGTCTAGTCCCCGCAGCGCCGATTGACGGTGGAAGTCGTGCAAAGCCTGCGTTTGTCGGGAAACGATGGCGCGCACCAGCGAGTCTTTGTCCGTGAAATAGTGCGTGATCTGAGAACCGCTAACCGATGCCGCCTTGCGGACGTTGTCGATACTTAACGCTGCAAACCCGTCTCGCAGCACCAGTTCTGTGGCGCAGCTGATGATGCGCTCACGGGTCGCACGACCCTTGACCGTAAATGACCGACTTCCCGGATCAACTTCGGCCATGCCGATGACAATACCGCGATAGCACACCTGACTGGGTCACTCGCCCCATCTCCAGCTCCGCGCGCAATTCTTGCAGACTGGGTTATATCTCCCACTTGAGCGGTTTGTAGGGTAAAGTTTGCCATACACGCGCGGTATCGCCGCTACTGACGGGTGCTGGTCGCCCTTTCGGGTAAGTCGTCGTATGGAGCTTCGCATGGATATGCGTCACGAGTCGTGGGGTCGTCTGCCTGTTCCACCCATTGCGGCAGTCTCGTTCGCCGATAAGTGCGACCAAGCACCGGACTCTGTGTCGCGATAGCTCGTGAACGACGCTGCGGTCCTGCCGCCCGAGATCATCTCCGGAGAGCTCTACGCCGGCCCCGGCGCCTCGAGCATGATCGCCGCAGCCGAAGCCTGGCGGCAGGTCGCGGCCGAAACCGAAACCGCCGCAGAAGAATACGACGCCGCCCTGCGTACCTTGGCCGAGGTGTGGCAGGGTCCCGCGGTGGCCGCCATGCTCGCCGCAGCCGATCCCTATGCGCGATGGCTGCACGCGACCGCCAACCAGGCCAACGACATCGCCGCTCAGGCCCGCGCCGCTGCCGCAGCGTTCCAGGCGGCTCTGGGGGCGGTCGTGCCCCCAGCTTTGATCGCGGAAAACCGTGCCGAGCTGGTGCAGCTGGTAAGCAGCAACGTATTTGGCCAGAACAGCGCCGCGATCGCGGCGGCGGAAGCGATCTACTCGCAGATGTGGGCGGTGGATGCCTCTGCGATGAATCAATACCAGGTGAGCTCACGCGCTGCGACTGCGGCGATCGTTCCATTCCAACCACCGCCGGCTACGACGAAACCTCACACCGGTCCGGCTGCGTCAAGCACGGTTCAGCGCCCGGCGAACCACCCGCCTTTACCCGCAGTGCATGCGTCGTCAGGAGGGGCTCTCCGCGCATCGAGTGGGGCGCCCGCAGCTGGGTTGGGTGCTGCCAGCGTCTCGACTGGCGACGGCCTATCAACGCTTCTCGGCATGGATCCGACCAGTATGGCCAGTGTGCTGGTGAGCGCCGCCGGGTTCAGCGCGATGGCTGCCACCAATGCCGCCAACAGGCCGCTACCGTTGATGATCGGGGCGCTGGGCGGCGCTGTGGCGCCGCCGGTCGGCCTGGCCTCAACGGCGGGCAGGGCCGCCGAAATAGTGCGAGCCGTAGGACCGGTTGACACCGCTCCCGTGCTGGCGTCCACGGCTGGTGGTCACGTGATCGGCGGGCTGTCGGTTCCATCGACCTGGGACGCGCGCGTCGCCAATCTCAGCTCAGCGCGGCCCCTGGCGTCGGCACTCGGCGATGCTGGGGGCACACCACCGTTGGCGCTGCCCGTTGGCGTCGCGACACCGTCCAGCAACGGACGGCAACGGCGCCGTCGGCCGTACTCGCAGCCTGACGACTTCGAGTACGGGAGGCCGACGCCGAAGATTCTGGGCCACAACCCCTCCGGGGGCTAACACACCTGACTCAGGCGCTCTGCCGCTACGCGGCGCGGCGGCGAAGACGGGTATAGGAGTCAGCCAAAAGCCACAGCGACAGTCCCAACAGGCCAAAGTCTTTCAAAAGGAACTCCCCTGTTGCAGACAGCACGGGAAATCCTCCCGCTGTCGCCTCGCCTATTCCGGGAGTGCTCACCATGAAGCTGAGAGTTCCGATGAAAAATAGCGTGGCCAAAGCGCCGCCGAGGACGCCGCCACGTGGCCACCACGGCCCGAGCGCCAGCAGCAGTGCGGTTACCAGTTCAGCGCATCCGAGGAGTTTGCTGAACGTCGTCACCGAAATCAAGTGATAGATCCACGACAGAAACGGACTGTGTTGCCCCAACGGGGCTATGCCCTCGGCCTCGTAGGTGGTGGTCTTCAGGCCCGCGAACCAGACGAACACGAGGACGAGCGCGTAGCGCGCGATCCAGGGGGCCCATTGAGCGAGGCTGTTCGTGGGTGAGCTATCGCTGGGCTGGTGTGCAGCATCTGATGACACCGACCGTCCTCCTAGATCCTGTCTTGTGTTCCGCTCCGCTGGTGGCGCTCCGGTCGCCGTTTTGGTCGATGCCGGCTAGATCGGGTGAGCGTATCACTAAACTGGGTGATACACCCCAGTAGGTTGGCGCGTTATTCCGGTATGCCGAAGCTCGATCGGAACACCCTCCGGTAGAGAGGTTCCGACGCAGAACGATGCAACGACCGGGAAACGTGTTGGGCAGCCGTGGTTGACAAATCAAGCTCGTGTGGCGCCGTCGTGTCTAGACGGTGCCTTCGTCGAGCACGTCGTATTGCTCGATATCGCGGCTGGCGAGCAAGGGAAGAATTTGCCCGAGCATGATGTCTTTGAAGTGGCGAGTCTCTCGGTGGTCGGCGAAGGCCTCGCGGGAGGTGTATCGCTCCAGAAGCACGTAGCGCAACGGATCTTCGGTGCTGCGGAAGGCATCGAATGCGAGGTTGCCTGGCTCGGTCCGCGCGGCAGAAATCAGCTCGGCCAAAAGGGCATACACTTTGTCTTCGTTGCCCGCGGCGATGGCGTGGCGAGCGATCACTTGCAGCTCAGACACTCCTACATCCCTCCTCGGGTCGACTGTCCGTGGCAGAACCGAATATCGCTGCCAAATAGTCATCTGAAACCTTAGCAGCTTTAATGGGTCATTTCACCCAGCAGGAGGCTGTCGTGCACTCTGCGGCCAAAGCGGCCCGGGCTGCCGCCAAAAGATTTCCCCTGGGGCATTGACAATGCCCCACACGCGAGTTGAGAATTGGGGTGTCCGACCCAGTTAAGAGATTGTATCCGACGCCCGAGTCGGTCACGGCAGTTGCGCAACCCCCTATCGACCACGGTTGCGCGAACCGTTTGACACGGGAGGCCATTCAGCAAACTCGTGGTCGTCTGCAGAGGAGATGTCTGGTGAGTTTCGGTGATCTTCACCGTCGCGGAGGAGCGCCCTTCGTATTACCGAATGCGTGGGACGTTCCCTCAGCGTTGGCGTATGTGGCGGCGGGCTTTACGGCAGTGGGGACAACCAGTTTCGGGGTGTCGTCGAGCCATGGGCATCGCGATGGTGGCCGCGCCACCCGCGCCGCCAATGTGGCGCTGGCGACAGCACTGGCGCCGCTGAAATGTTTCGTCAGCGTCGATATCGAAGACGGGTACAGCGACGATCCTGGTCTCGTCGCCGATTACGTCGCCTCGTTGCCCATCGCCGGGATCAACATCGAAGACAGCACCGGAGAAAAGCTGGTCGATTCCGATGCTGCGGCAGCCAAGATCACCGCGATTAAGCAACGCAGCCCCGATGTATTCATTAACGCCCGAGTCGATACCTACTGGCTCAATCAGCAGGCCAATCCTGCCACGACGATCGAGCGAGCGTTGTGCTACGTCGACGCAGGAGCGGACGGGATCTTCGTACCGTTGGCCAATAATCACAACGAGCTAGCGGAGATTGTGGCCGCCATACCGCGACCGGTGAACACGCTGCCGGTCGAGGGACTGAGTCTGGCACAGCTAGGAGAAATGGGAGTGGCACGCGTATCGACCGGATCGATCCCCTACAGCGCCGGACTCTACGCCGCCGTCGCCGCAGCCCGGGCGGTACGTGACGGGAAGCCATTGCCCCCGTCAACCCCTTACCCCGACTTGCAAGCACGCTTGGTCGAATACGAAAGAGCATCTGGCACTGCATAACTGATAGACGGCCATCTCGCCGATCGCACATTGAGGGGACGCACACATGTCATTTCGCCACTTCGACAAATCAGCGGATCACTGGCCTCTTCCGGCCAACCCGTCGGTGCTGGTGTTCGATGTCAACGAAACACTCATCGACTTCGAATCCATGACCCCGAGCTTCGAGCGGATTTTCGGCGATCCGCGGGTGATGCGCGAATGGTTGGGGCATCTGATCATGTACTCCATGACCTCGACGCTGTCGGGCCTTTACGTAGATTACTTCACCCTCGGTCAGGGCCTGCTCAGCATGGTCGCCGACATTCACGGAATCAGTGTCAGCGACAAAGACATTGCCTCCATTGCAGAAGGCATGAAGACGATGCCGGCCCACCCCGACGTCGTAAAGGGTTTGGAACTCTTGCGTGACAACGGACTCAGGTTGATCACCTTGACAAATTCCCCGCCCAACCCCGACGGCCAAAGCCCGCTCGAACACGCCGGGCTCGGTGACCTTATCGAGCGGCAATTCAGCATCGAAACCTGCCGCGCCTACAAGCCCTCACCGCACGTATACCACCTAGTATCCCAAGAACTCGGCGTAGCGCCCAGCGAATGCATGATGGTCGCCGCTCACGTCTGGGACACCATCGGAGCCCAAGCCGCAGGCTTTAGCTCCGCGTTGATCACACGCCCGGGTAACGCGCTGCTACCCGTACCCGGATTGCCCCAACCCAACGTCATCGCCCCTGACCTGGTCGCACTGGCAGAACAACTCGCGTCTAGCTGACATTCGCCACAGTTTCCGGCCGTCGCGCGCCGCCACCGGAAATCCTGGCAGCCGACACCAGAATGAACAACTGGACCGCTACATCATGTGCAAGGCGAGCCCGTGATGATCTCGATCTGCTCCCTAACTGATAGGGCAGCCCTCGCGGGCAGCCTCAGCACCGCCGCCGAATAGTCTAGCCATTCAGCGGTGTTGGCCGAATTCGTCCGCACTATCTGCTTGCCTGTCTACGATCAGCTTCGGCACCAGATGCTCTGTCCCAGCACCCAACCCCGGTCACACGCCCCCTAAACAGTAACTGGGTTGACGAACCCACTATCCTGTGCCAAGATCAGGTCGCAACCAAAGACGGCCGCCTCCGGGTTTTACCAGGGTGGCGGGTGGACTTACGAAATAGTCTCGGGGACAGCTTAAAAGGACGGAGCGGATGAGCAATAAAGATTTGGCCGCCGAATACTTCGACGCAGTCTGGAGCCAGCACTATGACCCGGAGAAAATTCGTCTACTGGCTGACCCTGCCCTGCTGTGGCGGTACCCCATGCACGGCGAGTTCCATGGCCCGGAGTCCGTCATCGCGATGCTGACGTCTTTCCGGGAGTCGCTGCCCGATTTAACGTTCTGGGCAACCGAAGAACTCGTTCCCGCCGGTGACTACGTGGTTGCCCGCTGGGAAGGTGGTGGGACCCACACCGGCAAAGCCCTGACCGAGCTGCCATACGGCGGCCCCATTCCGGCCGGCTCCGGACGCAAGGTTTTCTTCAAAGGCATGTCACTGCTGAGGTTCCGAGATGGGAAGGTCATCGAGGATGTCGGGGAGGAGGGCGCCATCGACGCGCACCTGCAACTTGGCGCCGTCGTCGCCAACGCACCCTCAGCCTGAGATACGGAGAACCGAAGGCACGATTTTGCCTGCCACTAATCATCCACGCTCAGGCCGCGTGGGAGTAAAGCATCGAGACCGGGTTAGTTAACCCACCAACCACGACGAAGGAGTTACGAGATGGCAGCTAACGACGAGGTTGTCCTCATCGCCGAAGCAACAGCACTGCCGGGAAAGCGTGACGACTTACGGGAGGCTTTCGACATCCTCGTTCCGCAAACGCGGGCAGAAGAAGGCGTCAACGCCTTCATTCTGCACGAAGCCCGCGACAAACCGGGTCATTTCATGCTTTACGAGGTGTACCGCGACCAATCCGCTGTCGAAGCTCACTTCGGAACAGCGCATTTCGGGGCCATCGTCAAAGCCCTCGCTGAATTCGCCGAAGGTGGCGTACCGAGACTCACCTACTACACCGAGACCGGCAGTTAG
>NZ_DATNJW010000224.1:0-3254 GCF_035603715.1 Mycobacterium sp.
CGCGAGATCGCCTCTGGCCGGGGGGACGTCAACCCGGTCGGTGGCCTCGAAGAGGTGCTGTACGAGTTGTCGCCGATCGAGGACTTCTCGGGCTCAATGTCGCTGTCGTTCTCCGACCCCCGCTTCGACGAAGTCAAGGCGCCGGTGGACGAGTGCAAAGACAAGGACATGACGTACGCGGCTCCGCTGTTCGTCACGGCTGAGTTCATCAACAACAACACCGGTGAGATCAAGAGCCAGACGGTCTTCATGGGTGATTTCCCGATGATGACCGAAAAGGGCACCTTCATCATCAACGGCACCGAGCGTGTCGTGGTGTCCCAGCTGGTCCGGTCGCCGGGTGTGTACTTCGACGAGTCGATCGACAAGTCGACCGAGAAGCTGCTGCACAGCGTCAAGGTGATTCCGAGCCGCGGTGCGTGGCTGGAGTTCGACGTCGACAAGCGCGACACCGTCGGTGTGCGCATCGACCGCAAGCGCCGTCAGCCGGTCACCGTGCTGCTCAAGGCGCTGGGCTGGACCAGCGAGCAGATTCATGAGCGGTTCGGTTTCTCCGAGATCATGATGTCGACGCTGGAGAAGGACAACACCGCCGGTAGTGACGAGGCGCTGCTGGACATCTACCGCAAGTTGCGTCCGG
This sequence comes from Mycobacterium sp., assembly GCF_035603715.1. Lineage (GTDB taxonomy): Bacteria > Actinomycetota > Actinomycetes > Mycobacteriales > Mycobacteriaceae > Mycobacterium. The sequence goes on from NZ_DATNJW010000224.1 coordinate 641, forward strand.
GCGAGCCGCCGACCAAGGAGTCCGCGCAGACCCTGCTGGAGAACCTGTTCTTCAAGGAGAAGCGCTACGACCTGGCCCGCGTCGGCCGCTACAAGGTCAACAAGAAGCTCGGGCTGAACGCCGGCGAGCCGATCACTTCGTCGACGCTGACCGAGGAAGACGTCGTCGCCACCATCGAGTACCTGGTGCGCCTGCACGAGGGCCAGGTGACCATGACGGTTCCCGGCGGCACCGAGGTTCCGGTGGAGACCGACGACATCGACCACTTCGGTAACCGCCGCCTGCGCACCGTCGGTGAGCTGATCCAGAACCAGATCCGCGTCGGTATGTCCCGGATGGAGCGCGTCGTCCGCGAGCGGATGACCACGCAGGACGTCGAGGCCATCACGCCGCAGACCCTGATCAACATCCGCCCGGTGGTCGCCGCGATCAAGGAGTTCTTCGGCACCAGCCAGCTCTCGCAGTTCATGGACCAGAACAACCCGCTGTCGGGTCTGACCCACAAGCGTCGCCTCTCGGCGCTGGGCCCGGGCGGTCTGTCCCGTGAGCGCGCCGGCCTGGAGGTCCGCGACGTGCACTCCAGCCACTACGGCCGGATGTGTCCGATCGAGACCCCGGAAGGTCCGAACATCGGTCTGATCGGGTCGCTGTCGGTGTACGCACGGGTCAACCCGTTCGGCTTCATCGAGACGCCGTACCGCAAGGTGAACGACGGTGTCGTCAGCGACGAGATCCAGTATCTGACCGCCGACGAGGAAGACCGCCACGTCGTCGCGCAGGCCAACTCGCCGATCGACGAGAAGGGTCGGTTCCTCGAGGACCGCGTGCTGGTTCGACGCAAGGGCGGCGAGGTTGAGTACGTCTCCTCGGCCGAGGTCGACTACATGGACGTCTCGCCGCGCCAGATGGTCTCGGTGGCCACCGCGATGATTCCGTTCCTCGAGCACGACGACGCCAACCGCGCCCTGATGGGTGCCAACATGCAGCGCCAGGCGGTTCCGCTGGTGCGCAGCGAGGCACCGCTGGTGGGTACCGGCATGGAGTTGCGTGCCGCGATCGACGCCGGCGACGTCGTCGTCGCCGACAAGGCGGGCGTGATCGAGGAGGTGTCGGCGGACTACATCACCGTGATGGCCGACGACGGCACCCGGCACACCTACCGGATGCGCAAGTTCGCCCGGTCCAACCACGGCACCTGCGCCAACCAGCGTCCGATCGTGGACAACGGTGAGCGGGTCGAGGCCGGCCAGGTCATCGCCGACGGGCCATGCACCGACAACGGTGAAATGGCGCTGGGCAAGAACCTGCTGGTCGCGATCATGCCTTGGGAAGGTCACAACTACGAGGACGCGATCATCCTGTCCAACCGCCTGGTTGAGGAGGACGTGCTCACCTCGATCCACATCGAGGAGCACGAGATCGACGCCCGCGACACCAAGCTCGGTGCCGAGGAGATCACTCGGGACATCCCGAACGTCTCCGACGAGGTGCTGGCTGACCTCGACGAGCGCGGCATCGTCCGCATCGGCGCCGAGGTTCGCGACGGCGACATCCTGGTCGGCAAGGTCACCCCGAAGGGTGAGACCGAGCTGACCCCGGAGGAGCGGCTGCTGCGTGCCATCTTCGGTGAGAAGGCCCGCGAGGTCCGCGACACCTCACTGAAGGTGCCGCACGGCGAATCCGGCAAGGTGATCGGTATCCGGGTGTTCTCCCGCGAGGATGACGACGAGCTGCCGGCCGGCGTCAACGAGTTGGTCCGCGTCTACGTCGCCCAGAAGCGCAAGATCTCCGACGGTGACAAGCTGGCCGGACGCCACGGCAACAAGGGCGTCATCGGCAAGATCCTGCCCGTCGAGGACATGCCGTTCCTCCCGGACGGCACCCCGGTGGACATCATCTTGAACACCCACGGTGTGCCGCGACGGATGAACATCGGCCAGATCCTGGAGACCCACCTCGGGTGGGTGGCCAAGGCCGGCTGGAGCATCGACGGGTCACCCGAGTGGGCGGCGAACCTGCCTGCGGACCTGCACAATTCGGAGCCGGACGCCATCGTGGCGACGCCGGTGTTCGACGGCGCCAAGGAAGAGGAGCTGCAGGGCCTGCTGGCCTCGACGCTGCCCAACCGTGACGGCGACGTGCTGGTCAACAGCGACGGCAAGGCGGTGCTGTTCGACGGCCGCAGCGGCGAGCCGTTCCCGTACCCGGTGACGGTTGGCTTCATGTACATCATGAAGCTGCACCACTTGGTGGACGACAAGATCCACGCCCGCTCCACTGGTCCGTACTCGATGATCACCCAGCAGCCGCTGGGTGGTAAGGCGCAGTTCGGTGGCCAGCGGTTCGGTGAGATGGAGTGCTGGGCCATGCAGGCCTACGGCGCGGCGTACACGCTGCAGGAGCTGTTGACCATCAAGTCCGACGACACTGTCGGCCGGGTCAAGGTGTACGAGGCGATCGTCAAGGGCGAGAACATCCCCGAGCCGGGCATCCCCGAGTCGTTCAAGGTGCTGCTCAAGGAGCTGCAGTCGTTGTGCCTCAACGTCGAGGTGCTGTCCAGCGACGGCGCTGCCATCGAGATGCGCGACGGCGACGACGAGGACCTGGAACGCGC
>NZ_DATNJW010000225.1:0-6647 GCF_035603715.1 Mycobacterium sp.
CATCGAGGATGTTGTCCTCCAGCTGGCTGGTGACGGCCTTGGTCTTCGAGATCTTCTTGGACTCCAAGCGCTGCCGCTCGAGCATGTTCTTGAAGTCCATGTTTCCGCCGAAGTTGAGCTGGTACGTGCGCAGCAGCTCGACCCCGCGGTCCTCGAACAGCTTGGCCAGCGCCCGGTGCACGATGGTCGCGCCGACCTGGCTCTTGATGTCGTCGCCGACGATCGGCACGCCCGCGTCCTCGAACTTCTTCGCCCAGACTGGGTCCGATGCGATGAAGACCGGCAGCGCGTTGACGAACGCCACACCGGCGTCGATCGAGCACTGCGCATAGAACTTGTCGGCCTCCTCGGAGCCCACCGGCAGGTAGGACACCAACACGTCGACCTTGGCCTCACGCAGCACCTTCACCACGTCGACCGCCTCGGCGTCGGACACCTCGATGGTGTCGGCGTAGTACTTGCCGATGCCGTCGAGTGTCGGGCCGCGCTGCACGGTCACATTGGTCGGCGGCACGTCGGCGATCTTGATGGTGTTGTTCTCCGACGCGAAGATGGCCTCGGACAGGTCGAAGCCGACCTTCTTGGCGTCCACGTCGAACGCGGCGACGAACTTCACGTCGCGGACGTGGTACTGGCCGAACTTCACGTGCATCAGGCCGGGAACGGCGCTGTTCTCGTCGGCGTCGTAGTAGTACTGGACGCCCTGTACCAGCGAGGACGCGCAGTTGCCGACGCCGACAATAGCGACTCGGACCTCGGTCGACGCCTGCGGCGCGTTCTGCTCACTCATACGGAGTTCTCCTTGACTCTCATATTGGGGATTACTCGGCTCTAGGCCTGCTCTGCGCTGCGTTGCGCAACACGTTCGGCCGCGATCAGCTCGTTGAGCCAGTTGACTTCGCGCTCGCTGGACTCCAGCCCGAGTTGATGCAGCTGGCGGGTGTAGCGGTCCAGGGAGTTGCTGGCCCGCGCAATTGCTTCACGCAGGCCTTCCCGACGTTCTTCGACCTGGCGGCGGCGACCCTCCAGGATGCGCATCCGCGCTGCGGCCGGCGTGCGGTTGAAAAATGCCAAGTGCACGCCGAACCCGTCGTCGGTGTAGTTGTGCGGGCCGGTGTCAGCCACCAGTTCGCTGAAGCGCTGCCTGCCCGCGTCGGTCATCTCGTACACGCGCCGAGCCCGACGCACCGGCGTGCCGGTCGGAGCCGCGTTCTCGGCGATCAGCCCGTCGGACTGCATCCGCCGCAGTGCGGGGTACAGCGATCCGTAGGAGAATGCCCGGAAGGCTCCGAGCAGACCCGTAAGCCGTTTGCGCAGCTCGTAGCCGTGCATGGGCGACTCGAGCAAGAGTCCCAGGATGGCGAGCTCTAGCACCGAGTCACCTCCTTTGCTCCATGGAATGCGACGCTGTTATGTCGCGAAACAGTCTCGCGCAATAGTATCGGCCCGATATATTCGGCGCCACTCCGGGCGGTCAGCTGAAGTTCCCGTTCTGTTCAGCGGTTGGTAGCCGCGCAGTCAGGCCACCACGCCGGCGAGCCGGTCGAGTTGCAATCAGCCTGGTTGCAAGCCTGTTCATGACGCGGTTCGCGCGGCATAACCAAACAACGTGTCAATTCATCTGCATTGGTTTCTTCCGACGTACGGCGACTCGCGCGATCTGATCGCCGGAGGGCACGGCAGCACGATGCGTGGCGACCGGCCGGCCGACCTCAAGTACCTCATCCAGCTCGCCCAGGCCGCCGAGATCAACGGCTTCGAGGCAGTGCTGACCCCGACCGGCTTGTGGTGCGAGGACGCCTGGCTGACCACCGCGATGCTGATCGGCAGCACCGAGTCGCTGAAGTACCTGGTGGCGTTCCGCCCGGGCCTGATCAGCCCGACGCTGGCCGCTCAGATGGCGACCACCTTTCAGTGGCAGTCGCAAGGTCGGCTGATGCTCAACGTGGTCACCGGCGGCGAGAGCACCGAGCAGCGGGCGTTCGGCGACTTCCTGGAGAAGCAGGACCGCTACGCGCGATGCGGAGAGTTCCTCGACATCGTCCGCCGGCTGTGGACCGCCGATTCCCCGGTGACCGTGGCCGGCGAACACCTGCGCGTCGAGCAAGCCTCCCTGGCGCGACGGCCCGATCCGCTGCCACCCGTTTTCTTCGGTGGCTCGTCGCCGGAGGCCGGCCAGGTCGCGGCCCAATACGCCGACACTTATCTGACCTGGGGCGAGCCGCCGGAGCAGGTCAAAGAAAAGCTGGACTGGATCCGCGGCCTGGCCACCGCACAGGGCAGACAACTGAGCTACGGCCTTCGGGTGCACGTCATCTCCCGCGACACCAGCGAGCAGGCCTGGGCCGAGGCGGAGCGGTTGCTGAATGCGCTCAACCCGGAGACCGTGGCCGCAGCGCAGCAGTCGCTCGCCCGTTCGGAATCGGTGGGCCAGCGCCGGATGCGCCAATTGCACGGCGGTGGGCAGGATTACACGGCCGGGGCCGATGCCCGACAGCTGGAGATCTACCCCAACCTGTGGTCGGGCGTCGGTCTGGTGCGCGGCGGCGCGGGCACTGCCCTGGTCGGCTCGCACACCGAGGTCGCCGATCGCATCGCCGAATACGCCGAGCTGGGGCTGGACCACTTCATCCTGTCCGGATATCCCCACCTCGAGGAGGCCTACATCTTCGGCGAGGGCGTGCGGCCGATCCTCGCGGAGCGGGGTCTGCTGGGTGAGGCGGCATCGGTGGTTGCGCCGAGCGAGCCGGTGAGGTCGGCGTTCTTGCCGAACGTCGGCGAGGTCAGCGCTTCCTAGCCAGGAAACGTAACCGACCTACCTCTCGGCATCGGTGCCGCGGACGTACTCTGGTCTTCGTGCGATTGCAGCGACAGGTAGTGGATTACGCGCTTCGGCGCCGATCACTGCTGGCCGAGGTCTACTCCGGCCGGACCGGTGTCTCCGAGGTGTGTGACGCCAACCCCTACCTGCTGCGCGCGGCCAAGTTCCACGGCAAGGTGAGCTCGGTCATGTGCCCGATCTGCCGCAAAGAGCAACTGACGCTGGTCTCGTGGGTATTCGGCGACCACCTCGGCGCGGTGTCCGGGTCTGCGCGGACCGCCGAAGAACTGGTCTTGCTAGCCTCGCGGTTCGAAGAGTTCTCCGTACACGTGGTGGAGGTATGCCGAACCTGCAGTTGGAATCACTTGGTCAAGTCGTATGTGCTGGGCGCGACACGCACGGCTCGTCCGCCGCGGAAGCCGCGCAGCACCCGGACGGCGCGCGACGGCGCCCGCACGGCCAGTGAATAACGAAGGGCAGCAAGACCAGTCGGCCGCTGACAACCCGATCGGGTCAGGGGCTGATGGCGGGTCGAAGCAGCCGCGACGACGACCCACGCCACCTCCCGACGACCGGCTGACCACGATCCTTCCTCCGGTCAAGGACGACGCGCCGAACCGCTTCCGGGATCCCATCGCCGACGTGAAGGCCGCACTCGACGGTCGCCCCTCGTCGCGGTCCGCGGATTCGCGCGACTCGCTCGACATGGCTTCGGCCGCACTCGACAGCAAGACGTCACGGCGTCAGGAGAAGCCCGCTGGTGGCTCGGGTGGGCCGCCGGCAGGTGGACCACCGGGCGGCCGTCCGCCCGGCCCGCCTGGCCCGCCGGGGCGGAAGCCTCCGCTGCCGGGCTGGGCTCAGCGAGCCGACTGGGACTGGCTGCACCACATCAACTGGACGTGGGTCCGTCGCGGGCTCTACGTGAGCGCCGTGGTGATCCTGCTGCTGCCGATCGTCACGTTCGCGATGGCCTACTTCATCGTCGACATTCCCAAGCCCGGCGACATCCGCACCAACCAGGTGTCGACGATTCTGGCCAGCGACGGTTCCGAGCTGGCGAAAATCGTTCCCCCCGAAGGTAACCGGGTGGACGTCAACATCGACCAGGTGCCGGTGAACGTCCGCCAGGCGGTGATCGCTGCCGAGGACCGCAACTTCTACTCCAACCCGGGCTTCTCGTTCACCGGGTTCGCGCGCGCCTTCAAGAACAACATCTTCGGCGGTGACACGCAGGGCGGTTCGACGATCACCCAGCAGTACGTCAAGAACGCGTTGGTGGGAGCCCAGCGCGCCGGCGTCGGCGGCCTGATCCGCAAAGCCAAGGAACTCGTCATCGCCACCAAGATGTCGGGGGAGTGGTCCAAAGACGAGGTGCTGCAGGCCTATCTGAACATCATCTACTTCGGCCGGGGCGCCTACGGAATCTCCGCGGCGTCGCGGGCCTACTTCGACAAACCCGTCGAGCAACTCACCGTCGCCGACGGCGCACTGCTGGCCGCGCTGATCCAGCGCCCGTCGACGCTGGACCCCGCGCTGAACCTCGAGGGCGCCAAGGCCCGGTGGAATTGGGTGCTCGACGGGATGGTCGACATCAAGGCGTTGTCGCCGACCGACCGTGCGGCACAGCAATTTCCGCCGACCGTGCCACCCGAGCAGGCTCGCGCGAAAGACCAGACCACCGGCCCCAACGGGCTGATCCAGCGACAGGTCACCAAAGAACTGCTCGAGCTGTTCAACATCGACGAGCAGACGCTGAACACCCAGGGGCTGCAGGTCACCACCACGATCGACCCGCAGGCGCAGAAGGCCGCCGAGAACGCCGTCTCGAAATACCTCGAGGGGCAGAGCCCCGACATGCGGACCGCGGTCGTTTCGATCGATCCGCACAACGGCGCGGTGAAGGCGTACTACGGCGGCTCGGATGCCAACGGGTTCGACTTCGCCCAGGCCGGTCTGCAGACCGGGTCGTCGTTCAAGGTGTTCGCGTTGATCGCCGCGCTGGAGCAGGGGATCGGACTGGGCTACCAGGTGGACAGCTCACCGCTGACAGTCAACGGCATCAAGATCACCAACGTGGAGGGCGAGGGCTGCGGGGTCTGCAATATCGCCGAAGCGCTCAAGCGTTCGTTGAACACCTCCTACTACCGGCTGATGCTCAAGTTGAAGAACGGTCCGGAGGACGTGGCGGCCGCTGCACACCAGGCGGGCATCGCAACCAGCTTCCCGGGTGTCCAGCACACCCTGTCCGAGGACGGCAAGGGTGGTCCGCCCAACAACGGAATTGTGTTGGGCCAGTACCAGACCCGCGCGTTCGACATGGCCTCGGCCTACGCGACGCTGGCCGACTCCGGCATCTATCACCGGCCGCACTTCGTGCAGAAGGTGGTCAACGCCGACGGGAAGGTGCTGTTCGACGCGACCAACTCGGACAACACCGGTGAGCAGCGGATCCCCAAGGACGTCGCCGACAACGTCACGTCGGCGATGCAGCCGATCGCGGGGTACTCGCGCGGACACAATCTGGCCGGCGGCCGGCCGTCGGCGGCCAAGACCGGCACCACCCAGCTGGGTGACACCGACGCCGACAAGGACGCCTGGATGGTCGGCTACACCCCGTCACTGTCGACGGCGGTGTGGATCGGCACCGTGCGCGGGGATGTGCCGCTGGTGAGCAAGGGGGGCGGGGCCATCTACGGGTCGGGCCTGCCGTCGGATATCTGGAAGTCGACGATGGACGGCGCGCTCAAAGGCACCACCAACGAGTCCTTCCCCAAGCCCACCGAGATCGGTGGCTCCGCCGGTGTGCCCGCCGCGCCGCCACCACCGCCGCAGGCGCCGCAGATGACGGTCATTCAGCCCACGATGGAAATCGCGCCGGGCATCACGATTCCGATCGGGCCGCCGACCACGGTGCCCGTCGGACCGGCGGCTCCGCCGGCACCGCAGCCGGGAGCGCCCGAGCCGGGACCGTCGCCCCCGCCGTGACCCTCGCCGAGACGGATCGCGCCGAGATCTCGCCGCGGCGGTTGGCCAGGGATCTGCGCTCCGCCGATGACCGTGATTGCCCCAGCCGCACCGACTTTCTGGGCGCAGCGCTGTCGAATGTCATCGGTGGTCCGGTGGGCCGGCACGCGATCATCGGTCGCGCCGCCGTTCTGACGCCGCTGCGAGTGATGTTTCTGATCGCGCTGGTGTTCCTGGCGCTGGGCTGGTCGACGAAAGCGCCGTGCTTGCAGACCATCGGGACCGGCCCAGGCGATCAGCGCGTCGCCAACTGGCAGAATCAGCGGGCCTACTACGAGTTGTGCTACTCCGACACCGTGCCGCTGTACGGCGCGGAGTTGTTGAGCGAGGGCCGTTTTCCGTACAAGTCGAGCTGGATCGAGAAGGACGGCGCCGGCAAGCCGCAGGCCCGCTACGACGGTCAGCCGGCAGTGCGCTACATGGAGTATCCCGTCCTGACCGGCGTGTACCAGTACGTCTCGATGGCGTTGGCCAAGACGTACACCACGTTCAGCAAGCTGATTCGACTGCCGGTCGTCGCCGAGGTTGTGGTGTTCTTCGACGTCGCCGCACTCGGGTTGGCGTTGGCCTGGTTGGCGACACTGTGGGCGACCGCAGGGCTGGCCGGCCGGCGGGTTTGGGACGCCGCGCTGGTGGGCGCGTCGCCGCTGGTGATCTTTCAGATCTTCACCAATTTCGATGCGCTGGCAACGGCTTTGGCGGTGGGTGGGTTGCTGGCTTGGGCGCGGCGCCGACCGGTGCTCGCCGGGGTGCTGATCGGTCTGGGCGTCGCGGCCAAGCTGTATCCGGTGTTGCTGCTGGG
>NZ_DATNJW010000226.1:0-5573 GCF_035603715.1 Mycobacterium sp.
GTGAAGTTCTCCCCCACGACGACCTCGACCACATGCAGGTTCTCAACGAGGAGCTCGTGTACGTAGCGCTCGGGCGTGAGCTTCATGAAGGCGGTGGTGAAGGGCATGACGAGAAAGACGTCGATGCCGAACTCCTCGGCAAGCTCGGCGCGCCGGGTCAGGGTGGTCAGCTGCGCCGGGTGGCTGCCCGGGTGGACCACTTCCATCGGGTGCGGGTCGAACGTCATCAACACCGTGGGTACTCCCCGGGCACGGCCTGACTTGACCGCATGCGAGATCAATTCGGCGTGCCCGCGGTGCAGACCGTCGAACACCCCGATGGTGAGCACGCATCGGCCCCAGTCCGTGGGTATCTCGTCCTGCCCCCGCCACCGTTGCACAACTGCCAGCCTACGGGGCAAGGTAGCGCCCGGTCGTGCGAGAGCCGCAGATCAGGTGAGGATTGCTTAAACTTCCGTTGTGCCCCCTGACCGACCTGCCGAGGAGCCTGCCGGGCTGAGCGCGGTTGCCCAGGATTACCTCAAGGTCATCTGGAATGCCCAGGAATGGTCGCGGGACAAAGTCAGCACCAAGATGCTTGCCGAAAAGCTCGGGGTGTCGGCCAGCACTGCCTCGGAATCCATCCGCAAACTTGCCGAGCAGGGCCTCGTCGATCACGAGAAATACGGTGCGGTCACCTTGACCGAGTCGGGCCGTCGAGCGGCGCTGGCCATGGTCCGGCGCCACCGGCTGCTGGAGGCATTCCTGGTCAAGGAGCTCGGCTACAGCTGGGATGAGGTGCACGACGAGGCCGAGGTACTCGAGCACGCGGTGTCCGACCGGCTGGTGGCACGCATCGACGCCAAGCTGGGCTTCCCCCAGCGCGATCCGCACGGCGACCCGATCCCGGGCTCCGACGGGCAGGTACCGACCCCACCGGCCCGCCAGCTGTGGTCGTGCGCCGATGGTGAGGCCGGCGTCGTAGCGCGGATTTCCGACAAGGACCCCGAAATGCTGCGCTACTTCGACAGCATCGGCATCAACCTCGACTCGCGGCTCCGGGTACTCACCCGCCGCGAATTCGCCGGCATGATCTCGGTCGCGGTGGAATCCGCCGATGGGCCCACCACAGTCGACTTGGGAAGTCCTGCGGCCCAAGCGATTTGGATGGTGGCGGGCTAGCTTCCGCGTCGACGACGTTTACTGGGCGAAGCCGGGCCGGTTCACGATGCGGTGTTGGCTTCTGCGACCGCCGTGCGCAAGAAGTGCCCGGCCACCTGCAGGCTGGTCAGGCCTCCGTCGCGTGGCCAGAGCCAATAGCCGTGCATCAGGCCGGGCCACATGTGCTCGTCGCAGCGACCACCCGCTTCGACCACCAGCGCCGCGAACGCCTCGGCGTCGGCGCGCATCACTTCCCGTGAACCGTAATGAACTTGGATCGGCGGTAAGTCGGAAAGCTCGGCATTCAGCAGGCACAGCCGGGGGTCCTCGGGGTCATGATCGCCGACATACAGTGCAACGGCCCTCGCCGCCGCGCGCGGATCCAGCGGCTGGCGCCGGGTACGTGCGTCGGCGATGCATAACCGGTACGACGGATCGATCAGCGGGCCGAACAGCGCCAACGCCGCCGGGGCCGGCAGCCCCTCGCTGCGCAGGCGTAGGGCAAGCCCGACCGCCAGGTGCCCACCGGCCGAATCCCCGGCGACGACGATCTTCGCCGGATCGTGTCCTTGCGACAGCAGCCAGCGATACGCGGCCAGCGCATCGTCCTCAGCCGCCGGGAACGGATGCTCCGGTGCAAGTCGGTAGTCGATCGCGAAAGTCGGCATGCCGGAGTACTCGGACAGGTGCGACGCGAAGCCGCGATGGGTGCGCGCCGAGCAGATCAGGTAGCCGCTGCCATGCAGCACCAACACCACGCCCGCCGCGTCGTCGGCCTCCGGAGCCCAGACCCACTCTCCGGACACCGGCGCGGCAACACACTTGACCCGAATGCCGGGAACCACTGGGGCGGTGCGAGAAATCACGTAGTCGGCCGCCGGGCGCAGCGCCGCGAGCAGCCACTGTTGTGACACCAGCACATTGAGCATCACGTTGAAGCCGAGCCGCGAGATCGGAACGTAGCCGAGCCGGTCGACGGCAGCCATCGAGCCGTGCCACAGGTTTTTTGCCGCCTGGGTGATCATCCGGCGAGCAAGCCTTTGGCGATGTGAGTCACCTGGACCTCGTTGCTGCCGGCGTAGATCATCAACGACTTGGCGTCGCGGGCCAACTGCTCTACGCGGTACTCGGCCATATAGCCGTTGCCGCCGAACAGTTGCACCGCGTCCATCGCGACGTCGGTGGCGGCCTCCGAGGAGTACAGCTTTATCGCGGACGCCTCGGCCAGCGACGGCATCTTGCCGGCCTGCACCTTCTCCAGCGTCTGAAACACCATGTTCTGCACGTTGATCCGGGCCACCTCCATCTTCGCCAACTTGAGCTGAATCAGTTGGAACTGACCGATGTTCTTACCCCACAGCGTGCGGGTCTTGGCATAGTCGATACAGAGCCGGTGACATTCGTTGATGATCCCCAGTGACATCAGCGCGACACCGACACGCTCGCCGGCAAAATTGGCGCGGGCGCTCTCGCGGCCGTCCCCGCCGGTGTGCTGCTCGGTTTCGCCGAGCAGCCGATCAGGAGTCAGCCGAACGTTGTCGAAGAACAACTCGCCAGTCGGCGACGACATGATGCCCATCTTCTTGAACGGCTTGCCCTGCGTCAGCCCTGGCATCCCGGAGTCAAGAACGAAGGTCAGCACCGGTCGGGCCCGCCGATCGGTTTGACCGTCGTCGAGTTTGGCGTAAACGACCATGACATCGGCGAAGGGGCCGTTAGTGATGAATGTCTTCTGCCCGTTGAGGATGTAGTCGTCGCCATCATGTTTGACGTAGGTCTTCATTCCGCCAAAGGCATCCGATCCCGCGTCGGGTTCGGTGATCGCCCACGCCGCGATCTTCTCCAGCGTCATGAGTTCCGGAAGCCAGCGTTCTTTTTGGGCGAGCGTGCCGCGGCTCATGATCGTCGCCGCGCCCAGACCCAGGCTCACACCGACCGTACTGAGCAACCCGAGGCTGACCCCGGCGAGTTCGGACACCAGCACGGCTGCCATCGATGCTTGTGCACCCAGGCCGCCGATTCCACCGGATGAGCGCTTTTCGGTTTCCGGCTTCTCTTGCCTGGCCCGCTCCTTGTCCAGCATGGTCTTGACCGCTTCGGCGGCGAGCACGTCGAGGCCGAATTCGCTGAACAGCTTGCGCGCGATCGGATACGGCGAAATCTCACCGGTCTCCAGCGCGTCGACATTCGGCCGGATCTCTTTGTCGATGAATCCGCGGATGGTGTCCCGCATGATCAGGTCGGTGTCGGACCATTCGAACATGCTCTGCTCCTTGATTACTGCGGCAGCCGGGCGGCGATGTCGTCGATCACCCACACACCGTCGGTCTCGATGGTGTCGACGTCGTGCCAACCGGACAGGGCCGAAATCGCGCCGCCCTGAACCGCATACACCTTGCCGGTGATCGGGCATTTCTCGGTGGCCAGGTAGGCCACCAGCGGAGAGATGTTGGCCGGACTGAACAGGTCGAGTTCACCTTCCTCGGGTTCCGCCATCAGCGAACCCATGCCGGGTGTGGCCAGCGTCAGCCGGGTCCGCGCGATCGGTGCGATCGCATTCACCCGCACGCCGTACCGCTCCAGTTCCTCGGCCGCGATCAACGTCAGCGCCGCGATGCCTGCTTTGGCCGAGCCGTAGTTGGCCTGGCCGGCGTTGGGGATTGTCACACCCGAACCCGACGCGGTGTTGATCACCGCGGCATTGGGTTGATCACCGGCTTTCGACTGCGCCTTCCAGTAGGCGGCCGCGTGATGCAGCATCGCGAAGTGACCCTTCAAGTGGACCGCGATCACCGCGTCCCACTGCGCTTCCTCCATGCCGGCGATAAACGAATCGCGCAGAATTCCCGCATTGTTGACCAGGATGTCGAGGCCACCAAACTCGTCGATCGCCTGTCGTACAACACTTTCCGCACCGCTCCAGGTGGATACGTTCTCGGTGTTGACGACGGCGGTGCCGCCGGCCGCGGTGATCTCTTCGGCTACCTCGTGAGCGGGCCCGGTGTCGGCGCCCTCGCCTTCGTTGCTGCCGCCTAGGTCGTTGACGACGACCTTGGCCCCTTCTTTGGCGAACAGCAGTGCGTGTTCGCGACCGATGCCGCGGCCCGCGCCGGTGACGACCGCCACCCGGCCTTCCAGTGCTCCCATTGATCGAACTCCCTTGTTATCAGTCGGCTATTACCGCGAGCCCGTCGGTGATGACGAAGTCACTACCGCGCGCGGTCTCGAATGCGTAGCTTGTCGTTCCGTCGCCGCTGCCCACGGTCCAGATCCTGGTTTCCAGGTCGTCACCGGGCAGCACCGGCTTGGAGAAACGGACCGCGAAGCGTTTGAGCCGGTTGACATCCGAGTCGGCAAGCTCGGTGAGCACCGCCCACGACGTGAACGCCATGGTGCACAGCCCGTGCGCGATGATGCCGGGTAGACCGGCGTCCCTGGCCACCTCTTCGTCGAGGTGGATCGGCATCGGGTCACCGGCCGCCGGCGAATAGCGGAAGGTCTGGTCGGTGTCGATGTGTTGCACGACCTTGGCTACCGGCGCCTGCGCGCGCAGTTTGTCGTCGAATTTGTGGTCGGGGCTCAGCTCGCCGATCGTCTTGCCGACCGACATCCCTCGCACGAACGTCGTGACGTACTGCTCGTTGACCAGTTCACCGTCCTCGGTGCGGCATTCGAGCAGGATCGCGGCACGGGTGCCTTTCTCCAGCCCTTGATATCCGATCATCTTGCCGCGTGAGACAAGCTTGTCTCCTGGGCGGATCGGGCGGTGAAAGTGGAAGTCCTGTTCACCGTGGACGATCCGCGGGATGGCCTCGACGGGCATCACGTCGACCGCCGGGGTGAGCAAGGCCTCGAAAACGGGGACGATCGCGAAAACCGGTGGCGCAACGTCCCCTCTGCGGTGCGCCTCGATCGGGTCGTTGGTCGCCGCCGCGTACTCGGCCAGCCGGTCCTGGGTCACGTCGAACCGCTCATCGTCGGTCCAGCGGTCCAAGCCGGTGTCGTCGAACTCCAGCGTCTCGGTCATCCAAATGCCCTTACGCTGCCGCGGACGCCAAGGCGTCCAGCTGGTCGAGCGTCTTGTCGAGTTGCTTGACGCCGTCCTTTTCGACGGCCTTCGCCAGCGCGCCCTTGATCAGCGCACCCTCGAAGTCGCCGAAAACGGTGAACTTCGAGCCTTTTTCGGCCGGGTCGATGGTGAAGGTGAACCGGGCCTTGACGCCGGCCATTCCGGTGCCCGAAAGCACCAGGGAACGCGGCGCTTTGACCGATTCGATCGCCCACTCGATTTTGTTGGCCATGCCGAGCATGACGATTTTGGCCGTCAGCTTATCGCCTTCGGTCAGAGTCTCGGGTGGTCCCTCGAGCCACTTCTCGTGCACGGTGAACCACTTGTCCCAGTTGGCCAGGTCGCTGACGGTCCCCCACAACGC
>NZ_DATNJW010000227.1:0-14913 GCF_035603715.1 Mycobacterium sp.
CGGTGACCACCGTCGCGGAGCTGACCGCCGCGCTCTGACGGTCCCGTTTCCCCGGCAGCGAACAGCCTGCCGGGTGCCCTCCTGTCCGAGTAACGTCAGTAATGACGTAATCATGTAATCAGGAGGTGCGTCATGTACGGCAGATACGGAGGCGGTCGGATGCGGCACGGTTGGGGTCCTGGTGGCGGTCGTGGGCGTGGCGCCCAGGCTGAGCCGCCGTCGGCCGACGACGTGACCGCGTGGTTCGCCGGCAGGCTGCCCGACGCGTGGTTCACCGGCGCGCCGATGATCTCGGTCGACCGCGAGGAGATCATCGTGGTCGGCGAGTTGCCCGCGCCGGCGGAGGAGTTCGCCGACGAGGCGGCAGCAGCGGCCGCGGCGGCGGGCCGGATCAGCCGGTGGCGCGAGGAGACCAGGGACGAGCGGATCGAGATCGCCCGTCAGGCCGAGCACCGCTACGGGCGCAAGGTCGCCTGGGGCGCCTCGATCGGCGACACCCGAGTGCTGTTCACCCACCTGTCCGTGCCGGTCATGACCCGGCTGCGGCAGAACGAGCGCCGCGTGCTCGACACGCTGGTCGACGCCGGCGTGGCCCGGTCCCGGTCCGAGGCCCTGGCCTGGTGCGTGCGACTGGTCGGCGAGCACACCGACGAGTGGCTGGCCAAGCTGCGCGACGCGATGTCGGCGGTCGACGACCTGCGCGCGGAGGGGCCTGAGCTCTAAAGCTGTCGAACCTCAACAGCCCCACCCGTCGCTCTCCTAGGTGGCCCCCTTTTTTCGTTTTGTAGCCACGGGTGATATCACCACCGACGGTGATATCGCATGCGCGTCGTTTTCCAAGAACGGGACATGGTCCGGAGACGGTGCTGGTGTCGCCGAAGTGGCCCGCTACGACTGCGTCATCCGGTAGTAGGCACCTCGGCGGGCCAGCAACTCGCCGTGGTTGCCTTGCTCGACGATCTTGCCCGCCTCCATCACCAGGATGAGGTCGGCATCGCGGATCGTCGAAAGACGATGAGCGATAATGAAACTCGTCCGATCGCGGCGAAGCTCGTGAGTGGCTTTGGCGATCAGCAGCTCGGTACGGGTATCCACCGAGCTGGTCGCCTCATCGAGGATCAGCAGTTGAGGGCGGCCCAGGAATGCCCGTGCGATCGTGATGAGCTGCTTCTCGCCCGCGCTGATGTTGCTGCCGCCATCGCGGACTTGAGTTTGATATCCGTCGGGCAGCGTATGCACGAACCGGTCCACATATGCTGCCTTCGCCGCTGAGATCACCTCGTCCTCGGTGGCGTCCGGCCGTCCGTAGGCGATGTTCTGGGCGATCGTCCCGCTGAACAACCAGGTGTCCTGCAGCACCATCCCGATCCGGGATCGCAGCGAATGCCGGCTGACGTCCGCGATGTCCACGCCGTCGATCAGGATCCGGCCGGCGTCGACCTCGTAGAAGCGCATCAGCAGATTCACCAGCGTCGTCTTGCCCACCCCGGTCGGCCCGACGATGGCGACGGTGCTACCCGGCCGGGCGGTGAAGGACAGGTCGTCGATCACCGGCGGGCCGGGGTGGTAGCCGAAGCTGACCCGGTCGAATTCCACCCGTCCCGTTGGTCTTTCACCATTGAGCGGAGGCAGCGACTCGGAGCGGTCCGCTGATTCCTCACGCTCGTCGAGCAGCTCGAACACCCGCTCCGCGCTGGCCACCCCGGACTGCAGCGTGTTGTACATCGAGGCCACCTGATTGAGCGGCGCGTAGAACTGGCGCACGTATTGGATGAACGCCTGGATGTTGCCCACGGTGATTTGTCCGGTGGCCACCTGCACGCCGCCGACCACCGCGACAGCGACGTAGCCGAGGTTGCCGATGAATGCCGTCGCCGGCCCCAACAGCCCGGAGATGAGCTGGGCGCCGAAGCTGGCCTGGTACATATCGTCGTTGAGCCGCCGGAACTCGTCTTCGGTACGGGCCCGCTGGCCAAATGTCCTGACCAGAGTGAAACCGCTGTAGCTCTCCTCGATGTGGGCGTTGAGCCGACCGGTGTTGGTCCACTGCGCCACGAACAAGCGTTGGGAGCGCCGGGCGATCGCCCGCGTCACCAGCACCGACAACGGCACCGTCAGCAGGGTGATCCCGGTCAGCAGCGGCGAGATACTGATCATCATCAGCAGCACCGTCGCCACGGTCAGCACCGCGCTGAGCAGTTGGGTGATGGTCATCGACAGCGACGTTTGGAGGTTGTCGATGTCGTTGGTGACCCGGCTGAGCACCTCACCCCGTCGTCTGGTGTCGAAGTAGGCCAGCGGCAGCCGGTGCATCTTGTCTTCGACCTGCGTGCGCAGCGCCTGCAGGGACCGTCGCACCGTCACGTTGAGCAGGCGGGCCTGCGCGTAAATCATCAGCGCGGCAACCAGATACATGCCAAGGGCCAGCAGAAGCGTGCGGGCGACCGCACCGAAGTCGACGCCGTGGCCGGGTATCACATGCATCCCAGAGAGCAGGTCGGCGAAGGCATTGTCGCCGTGAGCCCGCGCCGCGGCGACGGCTTGATCCTTGGTGATCCCCACGGGCAATCGCCGGCCGATGACGCCATTGAACAACAGGTCGGTGGCGTGGCCCAGGATGCGTGGGACCACGACCCCGACGACCGTACCCAGGATGCTCAGAACGGCGACGGCAATGGCCGTCCGTCGTTGCGGCGCAAGTAGTTTCACCAGGCGAACCAACGAGCCGTTGAAGTCCCGCGGCTTCATCGTCGGGGGAGCGGGTGCCGGCCGCGTCGTGGTAGTCATCGTGGACCGCTTACTTCGGCGTCCAGCGACTGCGATTCGGCGAATTCCCGGTAGGTAGGTGACTGCGCGAGCAGCGATTCGTGGGTACCCGCACCCAGCACCCGTCCGTCTTCGATGACGATTATCTGGTCGGCGTCCATGATGGTCGAGATGCGTTGCGCAACAACGATCACAGTCGCGTCCGCGGCGACCTCGGCCAGCCTGGAGCGGACCAGGGCATCGGTGTGCACGTCGAGTGCGGAGAACGCGTCGTCGAAGATGTAGATCGTCGGGCGGCGGATCACCGCTCGCGCGATCGCCAACCGCTGTCGCTGCCCGCCGGAGAAATTGATCCCGCCCTGCGCGACGGGCATCTGCAGACCGTCGGCGTGGGCGCGCACGAATTCGTCAGCGGCCGCGATGTGCAGCGCGTTCCACATCTCGTCCTCGGTTGCGTGAGCCTTGCCGTACCGCAGGTTTTCGGCGATCGTCCCGGAGAACAGGTAACCGCGCTGTGGCACCAGCCCGATGGTGGACCAGAGCTCGTCGATGTCGCGGTCGCGCACGTCGACACCTTCGACGCGGACGGCGCCGGCGGTCACGTCGTACAGCCGGCAGATCAGCGCCACCAGTGTTGATTTACCCGACCCGGTGCTACCGATGACGGCGGTCGTGGTTCCGGGCCGTGCGGTCAGCGAGACATCTTGCAGCACAGCCCGATCCGCGCCGGGGTAGCGGAATGACGCGCCGTCGAGCTGTACCACGCCCCGGTCAGCCGGGACTGGCGGCACCGGGCTGACCGGGTTGCGGACGGCTGGGTCGGTCGACAGCACCTCGGTGATTCGTTCGGCACACACCGCGGCTCGCGGCAACACCATCACCGTCATCGTCGCCATCAAGACGGCCATCAGGATCTGGGCGAAGTACACCAGGAACGCGATCAGCGATCCGACTTGCATGTGACCGCTGTCGATGCGCAAGCCGCCGAACCAGATCAGCGCCACGCTGGAGCAGTTGATGGTCAGGGTGGTGACCGGCAGCATCAACGCCTGCCAGTTGCCTGCGCTTTGCGCGGTGTTGGACAGCGCAACGTTGGCCTCGTCGAACCGCTGACGCTCGAACGGTTCGCGCGCGAACGCCCGCACCACCCGCACGCCGGACAGCTGCTCGCGCATCACCCGGTTGATGTTGTCGATCAGCCTTTGCATGCTGCGAAACAGCGGCAGCGTGTTGGAGATGATCCAGTAGTTGGCCACGAGCATTACCGGGACGCTGACCAGCAGCAGCCACGATAGGCCCGCGTCCTGATGGATGGCCATCACGATTCCCCCGACACACATGATCGGCGCGGCGACCAGCACGGTGGTGCCCATCTGCGCCAGGAACTGGATCTGGCGGACATCGTTGGTGGTGCGGGTGAGCAGCGTCGGTGCGCCGAACCGGGACGTCTCGTGCTCAGAGAAGGTAGTGACCTGATGGAACATCGCCGCACGAAGATCGCGGCCCAATCCCAGGCCGGTCCGGGAGCCGTAGTAGAGCGCGCCGACGGCGCACAGCACCTGCAGCGCGGTGACGGCGAACATCAGCCCCCCGAGCCGGACGATGGTGCCGGTATCGCCCTTGGCGATGCCGTCGTCGATGATCGTGGCGTTCACCGTCGGCAGGTACAGCGACGCCAGGGTGCTGACCAACTGCAGCGTCATCACCGCCGCGACCAGCCGTCGATACGGCCGGGCGAACCGGCGCAGCAAGGCCAGGAGCATCAGATAACTGTTGCATATCGCCGACGGCCGGGTCGGAACGATCCGATCAGAAACCACAGCTCACCGCGTGTGCAATGGTTGCCCAAAGGCGGTGCCGCTACAGTGCAACCTGTGATCACCAGAAGGTGCGGGTAGCGGTGCGGCATAACGTAGCAGCGCTGGCCCTGACGGCGGCGGCTCTGGTTCCAATAGCGGCCGCGTGCTCTGATTCCGGCTCCAACAATTCCTCGTCGCAAGGTTCGACCGCGCAGTCGTCCGGGAACGGGAGTCATGGTCCGTCCTTTCCGCAGTGCGGCGGTGTCAGCGACGAGACGGTGAACAAGCTGACGCAGATCAACGGGCTGGTCAACACCGCGAAGAATTCGGTGGGTTGCCAGTGGCTGGCCGGCGGCGGGATCCTCGGGCCGCACTTCTCGTTCTCCTGGTATCGCGGCAGCCCGATCGGCCGCGAACGCAAGACCGAGGAGCTGTCGCGGTCCAGCGTCGAAGACATCAACATCAGCGGTCACGGCGGCTTCATAGCGGTCGGCAACGATCCGCAACTGGGTGATTCGCTGTGCGAGGTCGGGATCCAGTTCAACGACGACTTCTTCGAATGGTCGGTGAACTTCAGCCAGAAGCCATACCCCGACGCCTGCAACATCGCCAAAGAGCTGGCGCGTCAAACGATTGCGAACGGCAAATGAGCGCCACCGTGCGTCGTCGGGTCCTGGTGAGCGTGGCCGTGTTGGCCACCGCGCTGTCCGTATCGACCGGATGCACCCGGTCGGTCGGTGGTACCGCGGTGAAAGCGGGCGCTGGTGACGTGCCCCGCAACAACACCTCCGAGCAGCAGTACCCGAACCTGCAAAAGGAGTGCGAGGTACTGACCACCGACGTGCTCGCCAAGACGGTGGGCGCCGACCCGCAAGACATTCAGAGCACGTTCGTCGGCGCTATCTGCCGCTGGCAGGCGGCAAACCCCGGCGGTCTGATCGACATCACCCGGTTCTGGTTCGAGCAGGGCAGCCTGGACAACGAGCGCAAGGTCGCCGAGTTCCTCAAATATCAGATCGAGAACCGGGCGATCGCCGGCGTGCCATCGATCGTGATGAAGCCGAATGACCCCAACGGCTCGTGCGGTGTCGCCAGCGACGCCGCGGGAGTGGTTGGGTGGTGGGTCAACCCGCAGGTGCCCGGTATCGATGCCTGCGCGCAGGCCATCAAACTCATGGAGCTCACGCTCTCGACCAATTCTTAAGCTGCTCCTGGCGACCGCGAAACCCACTGCGGCGTGGAATAGTTGGATTCCAGAGTTCTGATAGAACGGCATTTACCCAGGCGTTACACGGCTACTGCCTAAACCGTTATTGAACATGCGTACGATTAGGTACGCTGGTGCGGCTATGAACGCAGTCGGAGAACAGATCGTATTAATTACCTGCGTTCCCAATGGAATTGGCGCCAAAGTGGCCTGCCAGCTGTACGAGAAGGGCGCCAGGCTCGTTTTAACACCCGAACGAACGAATCAAGGGGCGACAGGATATGTCCAGCCTGGACCACCTCATCGACCAGTACCTCGAAGAGCATTTCGTCGCGGGCGTGAAGGTCCCCACCACCGTCGGTGAAGACGACGCGATCCGCTCGGTTCAAAAGCAATTCGATGACGCCGGCTTCGACTGTTCGGAGGAGACGGCGCGGGGGTTTGTGCACGAAGCCTGGCGCAGGGCCGCCGAGTAGGGCACTCCCGCTTCACGATTATCGGGTCGCGAAGAAAAGCGATCTTGTTCTGGAATTGACCTGCCGCCGATACGATCTCGGTCCATCTTTCCCATCGGCGCATGTGTTGGGCGGCGACCGGATTACTGGCGGCGGCATCCGTTTGTTTGCGGGCAAGGTCGCGGTAGCGAGGGTCCCGTTTGACCGTCCGCTAGCGACCGACGCTTCGAAGATCGCCCTGCCTTTTACTGCGTAGAACCCCTCGCTCGTAGTACTGAGCTGGAATACTCCTGCTGAGATTGCAATTGAAGGCACGTCTGGGCTACGAGGTGGCCGATGGCATCGATTGAGCTCGCAGTTAACGGATCAACAGATCCCTCGGCTCGGTATCTCGGATGGACGCCCTCACCGGCGACCTTGCGGATCGTTGACGCCGGCGCTGCGGATGATCTTGCGGTGCGCGTTGAATCGCCATCGGGTACCGGTGGACGGTGCTGGTTCCTAACCGAACGCGCCGCACCGCCGGCGGAAACGCTCAATCTCACACTGCCGAAAAATGGGAAGCCGGTCGGATTCTGGCTGTCGGGTCGAGATCTAAGTTTGGCCGACAAGGACGCTACGGTTGCGGTCTTTGCCGCTGACGCCGACAAGCCGCTGCTCACGATCGAGTGCATGGTGCGGATACGCAAAGACGCCGAAGCACTTTCACCAGATGAGCGAAGCCGGTTTCTTCACGCGCTCGACGAACTCAACAGCGACGGGACAGGCCCATACCAGTCCTTCTGCGACGCGCATATGGACGGCACCCTGGGAGAATCGCACGGACACGACGGGTTCCTGCCCTGGCACCGCGCATATCTCCTCGATCTGGAGCGCCTGCTCCAGCAGATCGACCCGTCGGTGACGCTGCCGTACTGGCGGTTTAACAAACCCGCGCCGACCGTCTTCAGTCCAGATTTTCTCGGCAAGAGTGACCGACAAAACCCTGTCCTTCAGCTCGCATCGAACAATCCGTTGAAGTCCTTTGCGTTACGAGACCAGCCCTTCATCACACGGGTCCCAAAATTTGATGCGTCCGCCGAACCCGGCGGCACGACGGATAGGCCATTGTTGCCGGAGCAAACAATCGAGCAGGATTTGCGCGGATACAAGGCGTGGCGGTTCGACCTGGAAAGCAACCCGCATGGGGCAGCTCACGTGGCGTTTCTAGGCCCGATCAACTCTCCACCGACCGCGCCGCGCGATCCGTTGTTTTTCCTACTTCACACTAATGTTGATCGGCTATGGGCGCGGTGGCAGTGGCGCAACCGTCGGTTCGATCCGACGAAGGTCGCATCATTTCCCAACCAAAACTCTGGTGACGCGCAGATCGGCCGCAATATCCCTGACACGTTGTGGCCGTGGAACAGGGATACGAACGATCCGCGGCCCCCTACAGTGCCGCGGGCCCCGTTCACGCCGTCGGGTCTGGTCAGCGCACCTGGCCCGCAACCGACAGTCGGGTCCACAATTGATTACCAGGGACGATTCGACCCCGCCACGAGTCTGGGTTTCGACTACGACGATGTGCCGTTCGACCCCTTCACCTGAGAAGCATTGAGGAAGGCCATGGACCCCAGAACATATCGGGCAGAAGTCGAGGCAGACGATGCCAAGAGGGCCAAAAAGGCAGCGGGAGCCCGCGCAGCGCCCCGTGCCGAGCAGCAACCCGGCGGCGTCAGAGAACAGGTCGCGACGCTGCGCGACAAATCGGCCAAACTCAGCCATCGGCAAGCTGCCCTGCGCAGGCTTGGCGATTCAAACCCTCTGACGAAGCCGAGCGCGATGAGTGTCCTGCTCCGCGTGCTTGGCGATAAAGGTGACAACGACTCGCTTCGCCTTCATTGCCTGGAGGTGCTGCAAGCCGCCACCTTCCAAGGGGCAGCGTTTAGCCGGTACTCGGAGCAATACATCGAGGCTTTGCGGGCAGCTCTCAGCGCGAAGGACGAGAGACTGCGTGAACAAGCGATGGATGTTCTGGCCTTGCGCAACGATCCGTATGCGCAAAACTTGCTCATCCGCGGGCTGGAAGATCCAGCGGCAGCGGCGGTTTCCCCGGTACAGGCTGTCCGGATGCTCAGCTACGACACCCACGGGGGGCACAATGAGATTTTCCGCGAGATTGCCGCGTCAAAAGACGAACCCAATCTCCGGAATCTCGCCCTGCAAGCGCTGGCTGCCGACAGTGGTGCCGCGAGCACGTTCGCCTCGATCGCGGCCGACCGTGACGATGACCCCGACGCCCGTGCGACCAGCGCAGCTGCATTGAAATCGCTTGCCCCCAAACGTTTCACGACTGTGGCCCGGCAGGTGATCGCCGATGACGACGATGACGACGCCGTGCGCGCGACAATGCTTACCGCCCTTACGAACAGCGCGACGAAAGCTTCGCAGCCGCTTGTTCAGCAGGCGCAGCGAATCGTTAAATCCGATGCTACTGAGGAACTCAGGGCCGCCGCCGGCTCATATCTGCAGCGTCATGGCGGCCGCAGCAAGTAAACGTCGATGCATGCACCGAATGACACCGACGTCGATGCGCTGGTCGAGCGTGTGCGGCGCGAGCCTGGTCGTCATCATGAGTTGATTGCACTGCTCGATGAGAATGCGCCGCTGTATCAGGGCCGCGGCACGGTCGCGAGTGGGTGGATTCGCGCGTGGCTGATGGCGAAGTTCGCCGAATTCGGTCTGCCGCCCGAAGCACTCCCGATCGTTGTCGAGGTCCTCGAGAATGACTTCGAGCCTCGCGCGCTTGCCGCTGCGGCCCTGGCCAGCCGAGGCATGGTTGCCCCGAATGGCGAAGTCGTCACGGCGCTCATCACCGCGCTGAGAAACCTTCGCGGACGAGATGAACCGGTGGATCTAGCGACGCGTGACATCGCGCGGCCCACACACCCAACCACCAGTGCCAGCTTGGAGATACTCGCCGCGCTGCGGTGGCAGCCGGCCGCCGATGTGCGCACCGCAGAAGCACTAGAGGAAATCGATGGTCAATGGGCCGATACCTGGAATCCACAGGTGCGGCGCGCCTTTGCCGATACCGTTGCCGCGCTCCGAACTCGGCGACCGGCGACTCTGGACCTGGTGCCGGCGTTGCTGCCGATTCAGAATCAAAACATTGACCCCGCACCTCGCGTTGGCACTGCGAACGCGCTTGAATCGGTCATCGTCGAGGATCAGTCGGGCGCGAGATTGCCACTCCGCGAGTATTTGTCGCGATCCGTGACGGTCCTCGCATTCTTTTACACACGATGCCAAAATCCCAACAAGTGCTCGGCAACAATCACCAAACTCGCCCAACTCGGCCGAGAACTCGTAACAACCTCGCCAACGACGCAAATCGCTGCGATTACATACGACCCCAGCTATGACCTACCCGGGCGGCTTCTCCGGTACGGCGCCGACCGCGATCTGGCGTTCAGCGACGCGGTCCGCATGTTCCGAACGGTCGTCGGCCATGCCGACGTCCAGTCATTCTTCGCCTTACACGTTGGCTATAACGGCTCAATGGTCAATCGCCACGGCATCGAACTCTTCCTCGTTGACGCCGACTTAACGGTGTCGCGTTCTTGGTCGAGAGTCCGGTGGCAGGTGGATGATGTGGCTAAGGCTGTCAAATTGCCCAACTGCCGCTGAACACGGCAAACATAACGATGGCTACACCGTCGCAAATCACAGGTACTTCACAGCCAAAGCCGAAAGGCCGAGATGCCTTATTGACACCTGAATCGGTTACGGGCCAATAGTTAGGCCCTATACGATCGACGAATGTCTGAGACTCCTTCACATGAGCCATCGTCCGCAGCCGAGGACGTCACCGAATCCACCGGCGCGCATGCCGCCGCGCCAGTAACCACGACTTCTACCTCGCACGCTGCGGCCCCGTCCAAGTTCGCGAAGTGGGGCACCTTGGCAGCGCTCGTGCTGGCGATCCTCGCCCTCGCGGGTGCTGCTTATGGGTATTTCTTCCCGAACGAGAGCGCGGCCGCTGCCGGTAAATACACCGACCAGCAGCGCAGCGACTCCAAAAAGCACATTTGTGAAACCTTCAAAATCGTCGATCGCGCTGTGGTAAGGAATTCGCACCTGAAGAACCCGGACAACGGCGGGCCGATCGGTGCACTGTCGGTCGCGACCGCCCAGCGGTTCGCGTTCTATGACGGCGGGGCCTTCCTTCGCGACCGGGTGGCCGCGGAACCTGCGACGCCGAAGGACCTGGCGGACAATGCGAACGCGCTGGGCACCCAGCTCGAGGAACTCAGCATCGGCTATCTGGCCGGAGCGCAGGATTTCGCACAGGACGAACTGCGGCAGAACCTCGACGACAAGATCAAGAAGATCGTCGAGATCTGCAAGTAATCCGTCGTCGCCGCGGCTAACGCGGCACGTGGAAGTCGGCTAGCTGGGCGGACCCGAGTTCGAGGTCCGTCCAGCTGCCGTTCGGCCGCAGCACCGCGATCGCCGAGGTGGGAAATTTCGTCGAGATGCGTTCGGCGGCATCGGCGTTGGTGGTGTCGGGGTTGGCCAAGCCCAGCGCCACCTCGGTCATCGTCGGCTCGTGGCCGACCACCAGCAAGACCGAGACGTCGTCGCTGACCGCGTTGATCTCGTCGATCACCGTGCCCGCTGTGGCATCGTAGAGTCGCTCGACATACCGGACCGGTGCGTCAATGCCGGTGCGCGCCAAGGTTTCGCGGGTTCGGGTCGCCGTGGAACACAGCACCGCGTCGATCGCCGGCAGGGTTGCCCGCAGCCAGTCACCGGCCAGGCCGGCTTCGCGCTGACCGCGCGGCGCCAGCGGTCGTTTGTGATCGGCCACGCCATCGGGGTAGGCAGACTTTGCATGGCGTAGGAGCACCAGTGTGCGGTCGTTGTCGGTCACCCGGTTGAGGTTACGGTAGCCACGCTTGACGGTGCTTATGTGTCTGGTGTGACGTGTGCGTCTGACGCCTTCGGATGATTCCCGGACCTGCCGATCGAGGTCCCCGGACTTGTCGGCGCCCGGTCCTAAACTCGCGATGCCCGGTCACCCACCGACCGGTCACGACGTAGAAGGGACGGGACCGCAATGCGATTCGTGCACACTGCCGACTGGCAACTCGGCATGACCCGTCACTTCCTCGCGGGTGAAGCCCAACCGCAGTATTCGGCCGCCCGCCGCGACGCAGTCGCCGGTCTCGGTCCGCTGGCCTTGGCGTCCGGGGCTGAGTTCGTTGTAGTGGCCGGCGACGTCTTCGAAGACAACCAGCTGGCGCCGAAGGTCATCAGCCAGTCGCTGGAAGCCATGCGCGCCATCGGGATTCCCGTCTACCTGCTACCCGGCAACCACGATCCGCTCGATGCGTCGTCGGTGTACACCAGCGCGCTGTTCACCGCCGAATGCCCGGCCAACGTGCAGGTGCTCGACAAGCCAGGCGTTCACGAGGTCCGGCCCGGCCTGCAGATCGTCGCGGCGCCGTGGCGGTCGAAACGGCCGACGACCGACCTCGTTGCCGACGTACTCGACGGCCTGCCAGCTGACGGAGTCACCCGGGTGCTGGTCGCGCATGGTGGTGTCGACGTGCTCGACCCCGACCCCACCAAGCCGTCACTGATCCGGTTGGTCGGCGTGGAAGATGCGTTATCCCGCGGGGCAGTCCATTACGTGGCGCTCGGCGACAAGCATTCGTTGACCGAAGTGGGCAGCACCGGCCGAGTGTGGTACTCCGGCTCGCC
Source organism: Mycobacterium sp. (assembly GCF_035603715.1). Taxonomy (GTDB): domain Bacteria; phylum Actinomycetota; class Actinomycetes; order Mycobacteriales; family Mycobacteriaceae; genus Mycobacterium. The sequence continues at coordinate 11,979 of NZ_DATNJW010000227.1, forward strand.
GGAGGTGACCAACTACGACGACGTCGAGGCCAATCCCGGCCATGTGCTGATCGTCGACGTCGACGAGACGGACCCGCGACACCCGGTGAGCGTCGAGCCTGTGAAGATCGGCCGCTGGCGGTTCAGCACCCTGAGCCGACAGGTGGATAACAGCCGCGACATCGCCGACCTGGATCTGAATCTGGATCTGATGCCGGACAAGGACCGAACGGTGTTGCGGCTTGCCTTGATTGGTTCGTTGACCGTCACCGACCGCGCCGGCTTGGACGCCTGCCTGGACAAGTATTCGCGGCTGTTCGCCTCGCTGCGGGTGTGGGACAGCCACAGCGATCTGGCGGTGATTCCGACCGACGGTGAATTCAGCGACCTTGGCATCGGAGGGTTCGCCGCCGCCGCGGTCGAGGAGCTGGTTGAGGCCGCACGGGTGGGAGACGGTGAAACTGCCGGCGATGCGCAGGCGGCGTTGGCGTTGTTGTTGCGGTTGACCGACCAAGGCAACCAGGGTCGAGGTGCGGCATGAAGTTGCATCGGCTAGTCCTCAAGAATTACCGCGGCATCGAGCACCGCGAAATCGACTTTCCCGATCACGGAGTGATCGTGATCTCGGGGGCCAACGAGATCGGCAAGTCGTCGATGGTCGAGGCGCTGGATCTGCTGCTGGAATCCAGGGATCGCTCGACGAAGAAAGAAGTCAAGCAGGTCAAGCCGACTCACGCCGACGTCGGATCGGAAGTCACCGCCGAGATCAGCACCGGCCCTTACCGTTTCGTTTATCACAAGCGCTTCCACAAGAGGTGTGAGACCCAGCTGACGGTGCTGGAGCCGCGTCGCGAACAGCACAGCGGTGACGAGGCGCACGACCGCGTGCAGACCATGTTGGCCGAGACCGTGGACACCGAATTGTGGCGTGCCCAACGGGTATTGCAGTCCGCGTCGACGGACGCGGTGAATCTGTCCGGCTGCGACGCGCTGACCCGGGCACTCGACGTCGCGGCCGGTGATGCGGCTGCGCTGTCGGGAACCGAGCCGTTGCTCATCGACCGGATCGACACCGAGTACGCCCGCTACTTCACCCCGACCGGCCGTCCTACCGGAGAGTGGACGACAGCCATCAAGGCGCTCGAGGCAGCCAATGCCGAAGTCGCACAGTGCGCGGCGGCTGTCGCCGAGGTCGACGAACGTGTGCAACGGCACGCCACGCTGACCGTAGAGCTGGCCGAACTGGTACAGCAACAGCAGGAGGCCAGTGCGCGGCAGACCGCCGCCCAGGCCGCCGCGGACGCGATAGCTGAGTTGGCCGAGCAGGTCCGGGAAGCCGAGCTGATCGCCGCCGCCGCGACAGCCACTAGCGGGGCGTCGACCGCCGTGATCGCCGAGCGTGAGCGGCTGCGCACCGAAACCGATTCGCGCACAGCCGCAGTCGCGGCCCTGGAAGCCGAATCCTGTGAGGCCGCGGAGGCGCACGCGATGGCCCGCGACGTCACCATCGAGGCCGATGCCGTGGTGGAGCAGGCCAATCAGGCTCTGGAAGCCGCCGTAGAGCGAGTCGAGACGGCTCGGCGTGTGGTCGACGAATTGGGCCGCCGCGACGAGACGCAACGGCTTGCGGCCAGGCTCGCGAAAATCGATGCGGCGCTGCGCGACCGCGACGTGATCGCGCAAGAGCTGTCGACAATCGCTATCACCGACGACCTGCTCCGGCAGATTGAAAATGCCGCCGCGGTCGTCGAGCGCACCGAGGGTCAACTCGCGCTGGTGTCGGCGACGGTCGAATTCGTCGCTGCCACCGACATCGAACTCGTCATCGGCGACGAACGGGTCTCGCTGGTAGCCGGTGAAACCTGGTCTTCCGTCGCGAACGCCACGACCGAAGTCGAGATTCCCGGCATCGTGAACGCACGAGTCACACCGGGTATGTCTGCGCTCGACATTCAAGCGCAATATAATGCGGCGCAACAGAATCTGGCCGCTGGACTGGCCGCAGCACAGGTCGCCGACCTGGCCGCTGCGCGCACTACCGATCAGCGGCGCCGCGAACTGCAGAGCGCCCGCGACCAGCTCACCGCGACGCTGGCCGGGTTGAGCGGCGACGAGGATGTCGAGCAACTGCGCTCTCGGTTCGCGGAATTGCGTTCTCTGCCCGTGCTTGCCGACGACGTCACGATCGATGCCGCCGCCGCGCGCGCCGAGCTTCTCGAGGCGGTCGCCGTCCGCGCCCAGGCCGGCGTCGATTGCGAGACGCACCGCCGGGTAGCGGCGCTGGCAATGAGCAAGCTGACCGAGGTATCAACGCAGGCAACACGTCTGCAGGACAAGCTGGTGACTCAACGCGCCGAGCTCGCGGTGGTCGTTGACCGGCTAACCCAACAGCGGGCCACCGTCGCCGACGACATACTGGCCGCGACCGTGCAGAGCGACTTGGCGGCGGCGCAGACCGCTGCCGGCCGGGTCGCCGAGCTCGCCGAACAGTTGGCCGCCAAGGCGCCCGAGACCGCGGCTGCGGAGCTAGCCGAGGCCGTTGAGGCGGCCGCGACATTGCGCCAACGCCACGAAGAGATCGCTCACACCCTGCACGAGATCGCCTCGCAGTTAACGGTATTCGGCACCGAAGGCCGCAAAGGCAAGCTGGACGCCGCCGAGATTCAGTGCGAACACGCCCGCGACGAGCACGACCGGGTTGGTCGCCGGGCCCGCGCTGTGCAGTTGCTGCGCGACGTGATGGTGCGGCACCGCGACACCACCCGGCTGCGCTATGTCGAGCCGTTCCGCGCCGAGCTGCAGCGATTGGGCCGTCCGGTTTTCGGGCCCAGTTTCGAAGTCGACGTCGACAGCGACCTGTGCATCCTCAACCGCACCCTGGAGGGCTGCACCGTCCCGTACGACTCACTGTCGGGTGGCGCCAAGGAGCAACTCGGCATCCTGGCGCGGCTGGCCG
>NZ_DATNJW010000228.1:0-12786 GCF_035603715.1 Mycobacterium sp.
GAGGACCTGGGTGACCCGCAGATCGAGGCGCTGCTGGCGGCCGGCATCACGCAGGTCAAGGTCCGCTCCGTGCTGACCTGCACCACCGGTACCGGTGTGTGTGCGACCTGCTACGGACGCTCGATGGCCACCGGCAAGCTCGTCGACATCGGTGAAGCCGTGGGTATCGTTGCGGCCCAATCGATTGGTGAGCCCGGCACGCAGCTGACCATGCGTACCTTCCACCAGGGTGGTGTCGGTGAGGACATCACCGGCGGTCTGCCCCGTGTGCAGGAGCTGTTCGAGGCCCGCGTGCCGCGCGGTAAGGCACCGATCGCCGACGTCACCGGACGGGTGCGTCTGGAGGACGGCGAGCGCTTCTACAAGATCACCATCGTTCCTGACGATGGCGGCGAGGAAGTGGTCTACGACAAGCTGTCCAAGCGTCAGCGCCTGCGGGTGTTCAAGCACGAGGACGGCTCCGAGCGACTGCTGTCCGACGGCGACCACGTCGAGGTGGGCCAGCAGCTGATGGAAGGCTCGGCCGACCCGCACGAGGTGCTGCGCGTGCAGGGCCCGCGTGAGGTGCAGATCCACCTGACCAAGGAGGTCCAGGAGGTCTACCGCGCCCAGGGTGTGTCGATCCACGACAAGCACATCGAGGTGATCGTCCGGCAGATGCTGCGCCGGGTGACGATCATCGACTCGGGCTCGACGGAGTTCCTGCCCGGCTCGCTGATCGACCGTGCCGAGTTCGAGGCGTCGAACCGGCGGGTGGTGGCCGAGGGTACCGAGCCCGCGGCCGGCCGTCCGGTGCTGATGGGTATCACCAAGGCGTCGCTGGCCACCGACTCGTGGCTGAGTGCGGCGTCGTTCCAGGAGACCACGCGCGTGCTGACCGATGCGGCGATCAACTGCCGCAGCGACAAGCTGCAGGGTCTGAAGGAGAACGTGATCATCGGAAAGCTGATCCCGGCGGGTACCGGTATCAACCGGTACCGCAACATCCAGGTGCAGCCGACCGAGGAAGCCCGCGCTGCGGCGTACACGATCCCGTCCTACGAGGATCAGTACTACAGCCCCGACTTCGGTCAGGCCACTGGTGCCGCGGTTCCGCTGGACGACTACGGCTACAGCGACTACCGCTAGTCAACAATCGAGAAAGCCCCGGGTTTGCCCCCGGGGCTTTTTCGTGCCCGTGATCCCGGGCGAACTTTCACGTGTGCTCGGCCGGGCACGCGCCGCCGTTATATAGAGACGCAGACTATTACTTGATGGGCCACACCGTTGACGTTGATACGCACAGTCACACAAGTCGAGTGGGTTGCGGACAGCGGTTCGGCCGATGCACTGATCTCAATGGCGCGCGTGGCGTTGGCACTGGCTCGCAACACGCTGGATGCGATCGACCTGCCGAACGACTCGAAATTATTGGCCGCCGCAGCCGCCTGCAAATACACCTCGGGCGCAGCGGTATTAGATGGATTGCTCATCGTTCTCCTAAAGTCATTCGACTTTTCCGTTGGTGGGTGGGGGCTTCATTCGACTTGAATGCAAACCGATGTGGTGTGGCTCCATCCGTTGACCGTCACGGTGACCGTAAGACAGTGAATATCGCCATGGGTGGCGCCCATCGGTTCGGCCGACGCGCTGATCTCAATGGCGCGGGTGGGGTGTGCGGCGGCCTGCAACACGCTGGATGCGATCGACCTGCCGAACGATTCGAAATTATTGGCCGCCGCAGCCGCCTGCAAATACACCTCGGGCGCAACGGTATTAGATGCGTCGGTCATGAGACTCCTCAAAAGCTGCTGCCGCGTATGCCTGTCTCACAAGCGGTATCACGAGACCTGCAGTGCCGAACGAGAAACACACAAAACGGTGCGCGCTGAATTTAGTCGCACTGACACGGAGCGAAAGTCAGTCAGATTCGCCGTACGAACCGTGTTGGCTCTGCGCAACAAACCTCATCGTTCACACGAGCCACTCGGAGTCGGGGCGTCGGTTGTGCCCACCTCACAGCGACAACCCGGGGGCGGCCGCCACAGATTTGTTGGGTTGTCGCTCGGAGGCGGGCACAGCGGCACATGCTTCCGTTCGTGTGACTGCTGAGAACCCACCAGGCTGTCCGGCTCCCTCACTAGACTGGCCGACGTGCTTATCGGTTCACATATCAGCCCGCAGGACCCACTGGCCACAGCCGCGGCCGAGAATGCCGACGTCGTGCAGATCTTCCTCGGCAACCCGCAGAGTTGGAAGGCACCCAAACCGCGCGACGACGCCGCCGAACTGAAGGCCGCGGCCCTGCCGATCTACGTGCATGCGCCCTACCTGATCAACGTCGCCTCGGCGAACAACCGGGTGCGGATCCCGTCGCGCAAGATCCTGCAGCAGACATGCGACGCCGCAGCCGAGATCGGTGCCGCCGCGGTGATCGTGCACGGCGGCCACGTCTCCGACGACAGCGACCTCGACGAGGGTTTTCAGCGTTGGGGCAAGGCACTCGACCAGCTGGAGACCAAGGTCCCGGTGTACCTGGAGAACACCGCCGGCGGAGATCACGCGATGGCCCGCCATTTCGACACCATCGCCCGGCTATGGGATGTCATCGGCGACAAGGGAATCGGCTTCTGCCTCGACACCTGCCACGCGTGGGCGGCGGGGGAGGCGCTGGTCGACTCCGTCGATCGGATCAAGGGCATTACCGGTCGCATCGACCTGGTGCACTGCAACGACTCCAAGGATTCGGCAGGTTCGGGCCGCGACCGGCACGCCAACTTCGGCACCGGGCAGATCGATCCCGAATTGCTGGTCGCGGTGGTCAAGGCCGCCGATGCGCCGGTGATCTGCGAGACCGCCGAGGAGGGGCGCAAAGACGACATCGCGTTCCTGCGGGAGAAGACGAGCGGCTGAGATGCTTCATCGGGTCGCGACGCTGCTGGGCGTCGTGCTGGTTGTCGCGAGTTGTGCCGTCCTGCATCCAACGCCACCGTCGGGCTACATCGAGGGCACCAGCATCCACACCATCGGCGTCGGCGGACACGATCGGGTTTATCGGCTGCACAAGCCTTCCGGGTTGTCCGCGCCGGCCGGGCTGGTCGTCGTGCTGCACGGCGGTTTCGGCAACGCCGAACAGGCCGAAAGATCGTACGGCTGGGACCAATTGGCCGACTCGTCGAAGTTCGTCGTCGTTTATCCCGACGGCGTCAGGCGGGCCTGGAACGTCAATGGCGGGGGCTGCTGCGGCAAGCCCGGACGGGAGAATATCGACGACGTCGCGTTTATCACCGCGGCCGTCGCCGATGTCACAAAACACGTCAGTGTCGACGCCTCTCGCGTGTATGCCACCGGCATGAGTAACGGCGCCATGATGTCGTACACGCTGGCGTGCAACACCACGCTGTTCGCCGCGATCGGCCCGGTGGCCGGGACACAGCTGGACCCGTGCCGGTCGCCACATCCATTGTCGGTCATGGCGATTCACGGCACCGCGGATCCGATGGTTCCCTACGGCGGCGGTGAGGGCCGCGGATTCTCGCATATCAACGGCCCACCGGTGCCGGAGTTGAATGCGTTGTGGCGCAAGGTCGATCAATGTCAGCCGCCGACCGAGACGACCGACGGCCAGGTCACTACGTCGACCGCCGCCTGCGCTGGTCATCGCGGCGTAGCGCTGGTCACCGTCGGCGACGGTGGTCACCACTGGCCCGACTTCGCCACCGCCAAGCTGTGGGAGTTCTTCGCCGACCATCCCCGCTGAGCATTACACCTCTTGTGCGGTTGTAGAAAAAATGTAACATTGACGGCATGTCAGACACTCATGCCGTCACCAACCAGGTCCCGCTGCTGGAAGAGCACAACCCGGCATCGTCCCCGGTCCTCATCGAGGCGCTGATCCGCGAAGGCGGCCAGTGGGGCCTGGACGAGGTGACCGCGATCGGGGCGATTTCCGGCTCCCGGCAGGCCCAGCGCTGGGGCGAGCTGGCCCAACGCAACCGGCCCATCCTGCGCACCCACGACCGCTACGGTCACCGCATCGACGAGGTCGAATACGACCCGGCCTACCACGAGCTGATGCGGGTCGCGGTCGAGCATGGCCTGCACGCGGCGCCGTGGGCCGACGACCGGCCGGGCGCCCACGTGGTGCGCGCGGCCAAGACCAGCGTCTGGACCGCCGAGCCCGGCCACATGTGCCCGATCTCGATGACCTATGCCGTCGTTCCGGCGCTGCGGTTCAACCCGGAGCTCGCCGCGATCTACGAGCCCCTGCTGACCAGCCGCGAATACGACCCGGAATTGAAGGTGCCGACAGCCAAACTCGGGCTCACCGCCGGCATGTCGATGACCGAAAAGCAGGGCGGCTCCGACGTGCGCGCCGGCACCACCGAGGCGACCCCCAACGGCGACGGCACCTACCGGCTGACGGGCCACAAGTGGTTCACGTCCGCGCCGATGTGCGACATGTTCCTGGTGCTCGCGCAGGCTCCGGAGGGGCTGTCCTGTTTCTTCCTGCCACGGGTCCTGCCCGACGGCAGCCGCAACCGGATGCGCCTGCAGCGGCTCAAGGACAAGCTCGGCAACAACGCCAACGCTTCCAGCGAGGTCGAATACGACGGCGCCACCGCGTGGCTGGTCGGCGAGGAGGGCCGCGGCGTCCCGACCATCATCGAGATGGTCAACCTCACCCGGCTGGACTGCACGCTGGGTAGTGCCACCAGCATGCGGACGGGCCTCACCCATGCCGTTCACCACGCCCAGCACCGCAAGGCATTTGGCGCCTATCTGATCGATCAGCCGCTGATGCGCAACGTGTTGGCCGACCTGGCTGTGGAGGCCGAGGCCGCCACCATGGTGGCGATGCGGATGGCCGGTGCCACCGACAGTGCGGTGCGCGGGGATGAGACCGAGACGCTGCTGCGCCGGATCGGCTTGGCCGCCAGCAAGTACTGGGTGTGCAAGCGTGCGACGCCGCATGCCGGCGAAGCGATGGAATGCCTGGGCGGCAACGGATATGTCGAGGAGTCCGGGATGCCGAGGCTCTACCGTGAGGCGCCGCTGATGGGCATCTGGGAAGGCTCTGGCAACGTCAGCGCACTGGATACATTGCGCGCCATGGCAACTCGACCGGAATGCATTGAGGTGCTGTTCGATGAGCTAGCCAAGAGCACTGGCCAGGACGCCCGGTTGGATCGCCACGTGGAGCAACTGCGTCCGCAGTTCGGCGACCTCGAGTCGATTCAATACCGGGCCCGCAAGGTCGCTGAGGACATCTGCCTGGCGCTGCAGGGCTCGCTGCTGGTGCGGCACGGACACCCAGCCGTCGCCGAAGCGTTCCTGGCCACCCGGCTCGAGGGTCAGTGGGGCGGCGCCTTTGGAACCATGCCCGCCGGGTTGGATCTCGCGCCGATCATCGAGCGTGCTCTAGTAAAAGGATGACGCACGCGATCCGACCGGTCGACTTCGACAACTTGAAGACGATGACCTATGAGGTCACCGATCGGGTTGCGCGGATCACCTTCAACCGGCCCGACAAGGGCAACGCGATCATCGCCGACACGCCGCTGGAGCTCTCGGCGTTGGTCGAGCGTGCGGATCTGGATCCCAATGTGCACGTCATCCTGGTTTCCGGCCGCGGCGAAGGTTTTTGCGCGGGTTTCGATCTGAGCGCATACGCCGATCGCACCGGCTCGGCCGGTGGCACCGGCGCCTACCACGGAACCGCGCTGGACGGTAAAACCCAGGCGGTCAACCATTTACCGAATCAGCCGTGGGATCCGATGATCGACTATCAGATGATGAGTCGCTTCGTGCGTGGCTTTTCCAGCCTGTTGCACGCGGACAAGCCGACGGTGGTCAAGATCCATGGCTACTGCGTGGCCGGTGGCACCGATATCGCGCTGCACGCCGACCAGGTGATCGCCGCGTCCGACGCGAAGATCGGCTATCCGCCAACCCGGGTCTGGGGAGTGCCGGCCGCCGGGATGTGGGCGCACCGACTCGGCGATCAGCGTGCCAAACGTCTTCTGCTGACCGGGGATTGCATCACCGGCGCCCAAGCCGCCGAGTGGGGCTTGGCGGTCGAGGCGCCGGATCCGAAAGACCTCGACGAGCGCACCGAACGCCTGGTGGAACGGATCGCCGCCGTGCCGGTCAACCAGCTGATCATGGTGAAACTCGCACTCAATTCCGCGCTGCTGCAACAGGGTGTGGCCACCAGCAGAATGGTCAGCACGGTTTTCGACGGTGTCGCCCGGCACACGCCCGAGGGCCACGCATTCGTGGCCGACGCCGTGGAGCACGGATTCCGCGAGGCGGTCAAGCACCGCGACGAACCGTTCGGTGACTACGGCCGGCGCGCGTCCCAGGTGTAACGCCATGTCGAAATCGCTGGCCCGCATGCCCGCCCGATCGGTGGTGCTCAGCGTGCTGCTCGGCGCCCATCCGGCGTGGGCCAGCGCGGCCGAATTGATCAGGCTCACCGACGACTTCGGCATCAAAGAGGCCACGTTGCGCGTCGCGTTGACCCGGATGGTCAGCGCGGGCGACCTGGTCCGGTCCGCCGACGGCTACCGGCTCGCTGACCGACTGCTCGCTCGCCAGCGCAGGCAGGACGACGCGATGCGTCCCCAGCTGCGGCCGTGGCGCGGCTACTGGACCACGCTGATTGTCACCAGCATCGGCACCGACGCCCGTACCCGCGCGGCCTTGCGAACGACGCTGCACCACAAACGTTTCGGTGAGCTGCGTGAAGGCGTGTGGATGCGGCCGGACAACCTCGAGCTGGACCTGACCGACGAGGATCGCGCCCGGGTGCGCATCATGCAGGCCCGCGACGACGACCCCGCCGAGTTGGCCGGTCAGCTCTGGGATCTGCCGTCCTGGGCTCGCACCGGTCACCGGTTACTCGCCGACATGTCCGACGCCACGGATGTTCCCGCCGGCTTCGTGGTGGCCGCGGCGATGGTGCGCCACCTGTTGACTGACCCGGTGCTGCCGGAGGAACTGCTGCCCGCGGACTGGCCGGGCTCGCGGCTGCGTGCCGCCTACAACGACTTCGCCGCTGAACTGCTGCAGCGGCGCGACGGTATTCGATTAGTGGAGGCGACATGAGCGATCCGGTACGCATAGAACGTCATGGTCCGGTGACCACCGTTATCCTCAACCGGCCCGAGGCCCGCAATGCGGTCAACGGACCGACTGCTAACGGACTGTTCGAGGCGTTCGAGAAGTTCGACCGTGACGACACCGCATCCGTCGCGGTGCTGTGGGGCGACCATGGAACATTCTGCGCCGGAGCGGATTTGAAAGCGTTCGGCACGCCGCACGCCAACGCCGTGCATCGAGAGGGCCCCGGTCCGATGGGCCCGACCAGAATGGTGCTGTCCAAACCGGTGATCGCCGCGGTCAGTGGCTATGCGGTCGCCGGTGGTCTGGAGCTCGCATTGTGGTGCGATCTGCGAGTCGCCGAGGAGGACGCCGTGTTCGGGGTGTTCTGCCGCCGGTGGGGGGTACCGCTGATCGACGGTGGCACGATCCGGCTGCCCCGGCTGATCGGGCAGAGCCGGGCGATGGACATGATCCTCACCGGTCGTGAGGTCGACGCCAACGAAGCGCTGGCGATCGGCTTGGCCAATCGTGTTGTACCCAAAGGGCAAGCGCGTGCGGCCGCCGAGGAGCTGGCCGCCGAGTTGGCCGCGCTGCCGCAGCAGTGTATGCGATCGGATCGGCTGTCGGCGTTGCATCAATGGGGGATGCCCGAATCCGCAGCGCTGGACCACGAATTCGCAAGCATCTCCCGGGTGGCCGCCGAAGCGATGGAAGGTGCCGGACGTTTCGCCGCCGGTGCCGGCCGCCACGGCGCGACGGCTCAGTAGTTCGGCAGGCTGAAGGAACGCGCCGCCGCCAGCGACTGCCGGGCGACCAGCTTGCTGACGGCTGGGATGCGAAGCATCCGAAGTGCGACGTTGCGCAGCGGGGCGAGTCGGCCCGAGGAGACGCGTTCGGTTCTCAGGGCGTCGATCGCGAGCTTCTGACACCGCGCGACGTATGGCGCGAGCAGTCGCTGGTATCGGGTGAACGCCACGGCGTAATCGTCACCCGCCGCTTGTATTTCGTGAGCCAGCACGTAAGAGCCGACCAACGCGATAGTCGTGCCCATGCCTGAGCGTGGCGAGGCGCACCAGGCCGCATCGCCGGTCAGGCACACCCGTCCACGCGCGTACGAATCCAGGTGGACCTGGGCGATCGAATCGAAGTACACCTCCGGAGCTTCGGCGAGGCCGTCGAGCAACGTGGGCACCTCCCATCCCATCCCCGCGTATCTCTCGATGAAAAGCCGCTTGTTGCCTTCGGTGTCGCGATAGTCGAAGGCGACGTGCGGGTCGCTGAGGAACAAGCTCGCCCGGGCCGGCTTGTCAGGGTCGATGCCCTGCAGGGCCGCGGTTCGGCCGGCATCGATGTAGGCAATGCCGCAATGGTCAAGCCGCAGAAGGTTTTCGGTGTCGAAGAATCCGAAACACTGACCCAGTTGGGTGACGTACCGCTCTTCCGGGCCGAACACCAACCGGCGCGTGCCGGAGTGCAGCCCGTCCGCGCCGACGACCAGGTCGTAGCTGCCGGTCGACCCGTCGCTGAACGTCGCGTCGACCCCTTGGCCGTTGTCAGCGAGGGCCGTAACACGAACGCCGAAGCGGTAATTCACGTCGTTGCGCACGGCGTCGTACAGGATGCGAGTGAAATCGCCCCAGTGAATCTCCACCTCGCCGCTGATGACCTCGGCGGGTAAGCGGCCGACTTCTTTACCCCGGCGGTCGACCAGCACCAGCGGTCCCATCTGGGTGGCGGCCGCCTTCACCTGCTCGAGCAGGCCCATCTTCTCCAGCACGGTGAGCGCGGGGCCTCTGAAGTCGACGGCCTGCCCGCCGGTGCGCAATTCACCAGCCTGCTCGGCGATCGTGACCGCATGGCCGTGCTGGGTGAGCCAGAAGGCAAGGCTTGGTCCGGCGATGCCGCCGCCGTTGATCAGGATGTCGAATGGCATTGCTGCGTAAGACTAACCGGCCTTGTTGATGGTGTTCCCGCTGCCGAGGTTGTCGACCTTGGGATCGCCGGCTTTGTAGCTGATCGTGTTGTTGAACCCGACAACGTTGAGTTGCTTGTCGATCTTGTCGATGGTGATCTTGTTGTCGGCGCCGCCGATGCTGACCGTCCCGCAGCTGCCTTTCACCGTCAGCGTGTTGTTCGACCCGCCCACGTTCAGCGACTTTCCATCGCCGCAATCGAGAGTGGTTGTGGTGCCCAGTGATCCATAGTTGATCGTGTTCCCGATGTCGAACTGGGCGCCCGTGCTGGTTGTGGACGGCGCCGGCGTCGACGAGGTGGGTGAGCCGCTCGAGGGAACCGTGCTGTTGTTCTTCGGCCCGCAGCCGGCCAGGCCGAACACCGCCATCGCGGACAGCGTCACACCGGTTGCCGCCACCAGACGTCGAGATGAGCCATAGCTGTTGCGCATATGGCTTATCCCCCTACGTGACTGACGCGATTGGTCATGCCGAGTTCGCGACCGCGGTCCCAGACGATCGGATCACCGCTCTTGTAGAAGATCGACTCATTGGAGCCGTACACGGTGATGTCGTGCACGACGTTGTCGGCGACGACGGTGTGACCCGAGCCCATCACGGATATTGCCCAGCATGACCCCAGCGCATTGACGATGTTCCTGGTGCCGTCGACCAACAGCGTTGCGCCGTTGCAGTCAATGGTCTGCTCGATACCTTCGCCGGTTATATGGGTGTCACCGTTTTTGGCGTGCCCGGTCGGTGCGCCGGCGGCAGACGTGAAGGCGATCGCGGCCGCGGAGGCCGCCACGGTCCGGGAGGGGATCGACCATTTCACTCCCGTGCTCCTCTCGCCCATGGCGCGTGATCTGCTCGAACAGAGCCTACGTGTTCGGGTCATCGGCAGACTAGAGTTCTTCGTTCCAGGGTGGCTTCAACTAGAAGTCGTCGACCAACCCGGGAATGCAACCGAAGGGCGAGTGCCATGCCAGCTGAGCCGGAGTCGTCGGCCGCTCGGTCGGGCGCCGGGTCGAAGTCGTCCGCCCGCGGCGGCCGCCTGAGCCGCGAGGTCATCGTCAACGCCGCGCTCACCTTCTTGGACCGCGAGGGCTGGGACGCCCTGACGATCAACGCCCTGGCCACGCAGCTCGGGACCAAGGGCCCGTCGTTGTACAACCACGTCAACAGCCTGGAGGACTTACGCCGCACGGTGCGGATCCGGGTGATCGACGACATCATCCTGATGCTCAACAGGGTTGGCGAAGGCCGCGCCCGCGACGACGCGGTGTTGGTGATGGCCAGTGCCTACCGCAGCTATGCCCATCACCACCCGGGCCGCTATTCGGCCTTCACCCGGATGCCGCTGGGCGCCGGCGACGATCCCGAATACACCGCCGCGACCCGGGCCGCCGCCACGCCGGTGATCGCCGTGCTGTCCTCCTACGGTCTTGACCTCGAACAAGCCTTCTACGCGGCACTGGAATTCTGGTCGGCAATGCACGGCTTCGTGCTGCTGGAGATGACCGGCGTGATGGACGAGATCGACACCGACTCGGTGTTCTCGGATATGGTGCTGCGGCTGGCCGCGGGCATGGAGCGTCGCAGCGGATCCGCCGTAGAACAGGCCCCGTAATAGGGGCCGGTGAGTTGGCCCACCGGACCCCGATGTCGCCGCTTTGACCTGCGCGACTCGCGGCGGGTATTGTGGTGGCTCGTGCCTGGCGGTTTTAGGCGCTTCACCTAAGACGCGCACGCCGGGCCAATTCGCATGCCAACCACGCAACGGATTGATTCTGCGGCGGGCGCGTGCGACACACCCGGCCGCGGGGGACCGTGGAAGGGCATAACTGCACTACAGAGACTTAACAGAACCAGAATCACGCAGCAACGCAAAGACGAAGTAGAAAGCCGGTAGATGCCAACCATTCAGCAGCTGGTCCGCAAGGGTCGCCGTGACAAGGTCGCCAAGGTCAAGACCGCGGCCCTCAAGGGCAGCCCGCAGCGCCGTGGGGTCTGCACCCGCGTGTACACAACCACTCCGAAGAAGCCGAACTCGGCGCTCCGGAAGGTCGCGCGTGTCAAGCTGACCAGCCAGGTTGAGGTCACCGCATACATCCCCGGTGAGGGTCACAACCTGCAGGAGCACTCGATGGTGCTGGTGCGCGGTGGTCGTGTGAAGGACCTACCGGGTGTGCGTTACAAGATCATTCGCGGCTCGCTGGACACCCAGGGTGTCAAGAACCGCAAGCAGGCTCGCAGCCGTTACGGCGCCAAGAAGGAGAAGAGCTAATGCCGCGCAAGGGCCCCGCGCCGAAGCGCCCGCTGGTCAACGACCCGGTCTACGGCTCGCAGCTGGTCACCCAGCTGGTCAACAAAGTCCTGCTGGACGGGAAGAAATCACTGGCCGAACGCATTGTTTATGGTGCGCTCGAACAAGCTCGCGACAAGACCGGCACCGACCCGGTGATCACGCTGAAGCGCGCAATGGACAACGTCAAGCCTGCACTCGAGGTGCGCAGCCGCCGCGTCGGTGGTGCCACCTACCAGGTGCCGGTCGAGGTCCGTCCGGAGCGCTCGGTCACGCTGGCACTGCGCTGGCTGGTCAGCTTCTCCAAGCAGCGTCGTGAGAAGACCATGATCGAGCGGCTGGCAAACGAGATCCTGGATGCCAGCAATGGCCTGGGTGCCGCCGTCAAGCGACGCGAGGACACCCACAAGATGGCCGAGGCAAACCGCGCCTTTGCGCACTATCGCTGGTAGGGGCGGACCGGCTCCACAGGGCAGAGTCGCCGGAGCGCGGATACAGCGAACTAACCAAGCAATCGAAAGAGTGGGAAAACTTCCGTGGCACAGAAGGACGTGCTGACCGACCTGACCAAGGTCCGCAACATCGGAATCATGGCGCACATCGACGCCGGCAAGACGACGACGACCGAGCGCATCCTCTACTACACCGGTATCAGCTACAAGATCGGTGAAGTCCACGACGGCGCCGCCACCATGGACTGGATGGAGCAGGAGCAGGAGCGCGGGATCACCATCACCTCCGCGGCCACAACCTGCTTCTGGAATGACAACCAGATCAACATCATCGACACCCCCGGGCACGTCGACTTCACCGTCGAGGTGGAGCGCAGCCTGCGTGTGCTGGACGGCGCCGTTGCGGTGTTCGACGGCAAGGAAGGTGTCGAGCCGCAGTCCGAGCAGGTCTGGCGGCAGGCCGACAAGTACGACGTCCCCCGCATCTGCTTCGTCAACAAGATGGACAAGATCGGCGCGGACTTCTACTTCTCGGTGCGGACGATGGAAGAGCGGCTCGGGGCCAACGCCGTGCCGATCCAGCTGCCCATCGGCGCCGAGGGCGACTTCGAAGGCATCGTCGACCTGGTCGAGATGAACGCCAAGGTGTGGCGCGGTGAGACGAAGCTGGGCGAAACTTACGACACCGTCGAGATCCCGGCTGAGCTGACCGAAAAGGCCGAGGAATACCGCACCAAGTTGCTCGAGGTGGTCGCAGAGACCGACGAGGAGCTGCTGGAGAAGTACGTCGGCGGCGAGGAGATCACCGTCGATGAGATCAAGGCGGCGATCCGCAAGCTGACGATCGCCTCGGAGGTCTACCCGGTGCTGTGCGGCAGTGCGTTCAAGAACAAGGGCGTGCAGCCCATGCTCGACGCTGTCGTGGACTACCTCCCCTCGCCGCTGGACGTACCGCCGGCTGTGGGACACGCCCCGGGCAAGGAGGACGTCG
>NZ_DATNJW010000229.1:0-13696 GCF_035603715.1 Mycobacterium sp.
TCCCGGTCATTTAGCCGCTCAAGGATTCGCCAGTCTTGCACCGTCGTGTTTCGGCGACGACAGGTCTTCGGGTCGATCCGGTGAATTCGAATTCGCCGTGTATGTCTCGGCGCCGGCGCCCTCGCGGTGCTCAATGCCCTCAGCGACGGCGTCAGTCGTCAGTGACCGAACCCCATGATCTGCAGCAGCTCTCGGTGGTCGGTGATGCGATGGCCGCGCGCGCAATCTTCGTAGTGCTTTGTGCCCTGGTCCGAGTCGAACTTGACGGTCCGCATTCCCCCTGGACCGGACTCAGTCCTGGTAGACCCTCGGGTCAAGGGTTCCGATGTAGGGCAGGTCGCGGTAGCGCTCGTCGTAGTCGAGGCCGTAGCCCACCACGAACTCGTTGGGGATGTCGAAACCCACATACGCGATGTCGGTGTTGGCGCGCAGCGCGTCGGGTTTACGCAGCAGCGAGCACACCCGCAGCGAGTGCGGATGCCGGGTGGCCAGGTTACGCAGCAACCAGGACAGGGTCAGCCCGGAGTCGACCACGTCCTCGACGATCAGCACATCCCGGTCGTTGATGTCGCGGTCGAGGTCTTTGAGGATCCGCACCACACCCGACGAGGACGTCGACGATCCGTAGGAGCTGACCGCCATGAACTCGAACTGCGTCGGCAGTGGGATCGCGCGGGCCAGGTCGGTGACGAACATGACGGCACCTTTGAGCACGGTGATCAGCAGCAGGTCGCGGTCATCGGCGGCGGCCCGCTCGCGGTAGTCCGCGCCGATCTGCGCTCCGAGCTCGGCGATGCGGCTTTGGATCTGCTCTTCGCCTAGCAGGACCGATTTGATGTCCCCCGGGTAGAGCTCCGGCGATTCCGCTGCCACGAGCACAGCGTGCCACGTTGTCGGGCCGGAAACCAACGGCGGTCGATTAGACCGGTTCCTGGTGCAACGTCAAGACCCCTCCGCTGCGACCGGCGACCAGCCGCTGATTGCGCAATGCGGAGCCGACGGCCACCCCGCCCTGGCCGCGCCAGGCGGTAACCAGCGTGTCCACCCCGCGGATCTGCTTGTCGGTCAAGCCGATCGCGCCACCGGCGAGCAGCCAGCCGCGGATGACCCCGCGACGAACCGGGTCGGGCAGCGCCGTCAACGCCTTGGTGTCGAGACCGTTGGGAGTTACCGCCACCGACATCGCCTGGGCGATCAGTGAATCGATCAGCTCGGTGTCCCCGCGCAACGCGGTCGCCGTGCGAGCCAGCGCCTCGGCGACACCGCCACCGAGTACCTCTTCCATCAGCGGCAGCACCTCGAGACGCAGCCTGCTGCGGGTGAAGCGGCGGTCGGTGTTGTGCGGGTCGTGCCAGACGTTGAGCCCCAGTTCTGCGCAGACGGCATGCGTCACCTCGCGCCGCACACCCAGCAGCGGCCGGCACCAGGGCGGGTCGTAGCGGCGCATGCCGGCGATCGACCGGGCACCCGAGCCGCGGCCAAGGCCGAGCAGCACCGTCTCGGCCTGGTCGTCGAGAGTGTGGGCCAACAAAACGGGCCGGTCGCGACGGGCATCCGCCAACGCTGTGTATCGGGCGTTGCGGGCCGCGGCCTCCGGGCCGCCGTCACCGGCCACCTGGACGGTAAGCACTTGAGCGTCAACGCATCCCAAATATTCGGCCTGTCGCTGCGCGGTTGCGGCCACGGTTGCCGACCCGGACTGCAAGCCATGGTCGACGATCAGGGCGGTGGTCGGCAGGATCGTCGCCGCAACACCGGTGAGCGCCAACGAATCCGGGCCTCCCGACAACGCCACACACCAGCGATCGCCGGTGTCGAGAAATTCTGTCGCGAACGCCGCCACCACTGCGCGGAGTTCGGCTACAGCACCCTGTCGATCCATCGTTGCGGGTATTCGATCTCAATCGGCCGGGGCAGGGTCTCCGGACTCGTCCAGACGGTGTTGAACCGGTCCATCCCTACTCGATCCACCACATGGTCGACGAACGCCTTACCCCGGGTGTACTGGCTCAGTTTGGCGTCGATGCCCAGCAGCGCCCGCAGCAGCCGTTGCAGCGGCGGCTGCTTGCGGTTCCGTCGCTCGTCGAAGCGGGACCGGATGGTGGAAACTGACGGAATCACAAGGGGCCCAACGGCATCCATCACATGGTCGGCGTGGCCCTCCAACAACGTGCCGAGCACCAGCAGCTGATCCAACGCTTCGCGTTGCGGGTCGGACTGCACGGCGCGCAGCAGCCCGAGGATGCCCGCCGAATTCGGATCGCCTTGTGCGGAGTCGCGACGTCCACGAGCGAAATCGGCCAGCCGGCTCACCACCTGTGCGACGTCGTCGCTGCCCTCTTGGGTCAGCACACCCAACGCGTGCGACATGTAATCCGACAGCCACGGGTTCGCGGTGAACTGTACGCGGTGGGTGACTTCGTGCAGGCATACCCACAGTCTGAAATCCGAAGGCTCAAGCTGTAATTGGCGCTCGACTGCGATGACGTTGGGGTAGACCAGCAACAGGGCGCCGCCATCGTTGAACGGGTCGTACTGACCGAGGATGCCCGATGAGACGAATGCCAGCACGGCCCCGGTCTGCGCTCCGGTGACCCGTCCGCTGATCGCGCCGCGCGGCTTGTCCGTTCCGCCGGTCATCGCCCGCATCGACTCGGCGGCGGCCCGAATCCACCCCGGCCGGTCCACAATTCGGGCCTCGGGCACCGCGCCATTGGTGTGCAGGCCGGTGACCTCGCGAACCGGCGGCTCAGCCGCCTTGGCAGCGGTGGCCAGGTTTTCGACCGCCTGGCGCCGCGTGTAATCGGTCGACGGCGGGCCCGGGCGGGCCAGCCATTGGCCGACCGTCGCCGCGAATCCCCAGTCGACCGTGCGCCCGACAGTCAAATCCGCTGAGGCAGTCACGCGACGCACCCGCACGACCATAAGGTCGCGGCCACCGCGTCGATCGCAGTGCGGCCGGACATCCCGGCGTCATTGGAGATCAGCGCGAAGCTCAACACCCGCCCGCTGCGGTCGGTCACCACCCCAGCTAACGCGTTGATCGCGGTCAGCGAGCCGGTTTTGGCGCGCAACCAGCCAGCGGGCCCGGAGCCGGCCGGAGTGCCGTCGATGAAACGATCCGACAGCGTGCCGCTGCCTCCGGCGATCGGCAACAAGTCCAGCAACGGCCGCAGGGCCGGCTGGCCGGATCCGGCTGCCGCCTGCACGACGGAGTCGAGGATTTTGGCGGTGAGGCGGTCTTCGACCGATAAGCCGCTGGAGTCGCGCAAGATCGCGCTGCCGGTGTCGATGTGCGCGGTGCTCAGCCGGTTGGTGACTGCGTCGACGGCACCGGCGAAGCTCAGTGGCCGCTGCATGGATGCGGCCACCTCCCGCGCGATGCACTCGGCCATCACGTTGTCGGAGATATTCATCATCTCGTTGAGCCGATCGATCAGCGGGGCCGACTGGACCGCGGCCAGTTGCCGCGCGCCAGAACTGACGGCTTGGCCGGTGACAGTCACCTGCTGCGGGTCGACGCCCAGCGCGCTGGCCAGCGCGCGTCCCGCGTCCAGAGCCGGCGTCACCGATCGCCGCGACTCGTCGGTCGCCGGCTGGATCCGGCCGGCGTCGAGCATCACCGACTCGATCGGCGCGATGTCGCCGCCCTCGATGTCGGCCGGGTCCCACCCGGGCGCGAAGGTCGGACCGCTGAATAGTGAGGTGTTCACTTGCACCGCGGTGGGCGTCACGCCGCTGCGACGCACCTGATCGGCCAGATCGCTGAGCCGGGCCGCGCCGTGGTACCAGGTGTCCTGCCCGGGCGCCGCGCCCGACAGCGTCGGGTCGCCTCCGCCTACCAGCACGACAGTTCCGGGTTGATCGGCGGCTACGACGCGGGTTGTCACCCGCGCGTTGCGGTCCAGCGCCAAAAGCGCGGCCGCGGTGGTCAAAGTCTTGTTGGTGGAGGCCGGCTGCAGGAGCAGGTCGTCGAACTGGCTCCACAGTTCTTCGCCGGTGATCGCGTCGGTGACCCGGGCGCCCAGCTTGCCCAGATTGGGGTCGGCCACCACCGCCGCCAGGGCTGCGGCCAGGCCGGACTTTGTCGGCGTCGCGGCGCCGTCGGCCACCGGAACGACGCCCGGCTTGGCGGTGACGGCCTGCGGTGCTGCCGGAACCTTCGGGCCGTCGACGCCGCGGCCGCTGCCGGTGAGCAGCGCGGCCGCAGCCACCAAGGCGGCAACGATCGCCAACACGCCCACCCCCACGATCAGGTGCGTGGACGTACGCCACGTGGTGGGACGCATGACTCTCCTGACTGCTCTGTGCCTATTGTGCCCAAGCCCCGACGGAGGGGCGCGGTGCGGGAGCCCTACGATCGACGCCAAGCGACAATTCTCAGGCGAAGGAGCCGGACCGGTGCAATTCGACGTGGTCATCGAAATCCCCAAGGGTCAACGCAACAAGTACGAGGTCGACCACGAAACGGGCAGGGTTTTTCTGGATCGCTACCTCTATACGTCGATGGTCTACCCGACTGACTATGGCTTCATCGAGCACACCCTGGGCGAAGACGGCGACCCGCTGGACGTCCTGCTGCTGCTTCCCCAATCGGTGTTCCCGGGCGTCGTGGTGAAGGCTCGGCCGGTCGCCATGTTCCAGATGACCGATGAGGCCGGCGGCGACGACAAGGTGCTGTGCGTGCCCGCCAAAGACCATCGCTGGGACCACATCCAGGACATCGGCGACGTCGCGCAGCACGAGCTCGACGAGATCAAACACTTCTTCTCGCAGTACAAGGCACTGGAGCCGGGCAAGTACGTGAAGGCCGCCGACTGGGTGGGCCGCGCCGAAGCCGAGGCCGAGGTGCAGCGTTCGATCGAGCGTTTCAAGACCGAGGGTCACTGACTCGCGCCATTCGGCTCTGAGCGAACGCTGTCGGGTCGAAGCCGCAGCGCCGCGGTGGCATCCTGACTAAGTGGGCCCGCTTCATTTCGCTGCGAATTTCTGGTGGCTGATCTTCCCGCTCGGCGGCGCGATCGGCGGAGGCGTGCGAGCGATCGCCGCGGCCAACGAACGCAGGGCTGATCGGCGACTCGAACGGTATCGGCTGAAGCAGCAGGCCAAGATCGCGATCGCCGAAGCGTCCGGGCGCGGGCGAGACAATGCGGACAGCCAGCGCCGCGAGGTCGTCAAACTCCTTGCCGCGCACGATCGGACCGACGCCCGATGGCTGGACTACGAGGTGGACGTCGCCAGATTGCTCGACTTTCCCCTTATGACCGATATGCGCAATCCGCTGACCGTCGCATTCCACAAGGCCAAGCAGCGAGCCGACCTGCTGCGTCCGGAACGCCCCGATGGCGTGCTCGGCGATCGCAGCGGACACCTCGAATACCGCGACGCCGTGCATGAGTACGTCAGCGCGTTCGAAATCGCCGAAGCCGAAGCGATCCGCCGGCGTCGCAGTGACTTTTCCGAAGACGACCAGCAGCGGCTGGCGCGAGCCCAGAACCTGTTGCGGCTGGCCCAAGACGAGGCCGCGTCCCCGCAGGAACGGCAGAGCGCCTACGCCCGGGCGGGCCGCGAACTGGAGGGGCTGATCGCGTTGCCGGCGGCCGCGCGGGCCGGGATCGAGCGACGCATCGCCGCCCAAATCGAGGCCTAATCGCTTGCGTCGCCGCGGGTGGCATAAACGCTGGCGACCGCGGCCACGGCAAGGGTCGCGGCGATCGCCGCAAGACTGGCCGGCGTCGATATCTCCGGGACGTCAACGGGTTTGCCGCCGTTGATGAATGGCAGATTGTTCGCGCGTAACGCGTGCAGGATCAGCTTGACCCCGATCAACAACAAGATGACGCCGAGCCCTTTGGACAAATAGACGAGCCGCTGCAGCAGCCCCTCGACGATGAAGTACAGCTGCCGCAGGCCCATCAGCGCGAAGACGTTGGCGGCCAACACCAGGTACGGCTCACTGGTGAGCCCGTAGATCGCCGGGATCGAGTCGAGGGCGAAGACCAGGTCGGTTGCGCCCAGCGCGAGGACCACGAGAGCCATCGGAGTCGCCGCCCGTCCCGATCCATCGTTCACGAAAAGCTTTGCACCGTACCAGGTCTCGGTGACGTTCAGATGATTGCGGGCGAAGCGGACCACGGCGTTCTCCGCGTCGGTTTGATGCGTGACACCGCGCCCCAAACGCAGCGCGGTATACACCAGGAACGCGCCGAAAATGTAGAACACCCAGGAGAATCGGGCGATGGCCGCCGCGCCGAGGGCGATGAAGATACCGCGGAAAACCAGCGCGATCACGATGCCGGCGAACAGGGCCTGCCGCTGATACGCCCTCGGTACGGCGAAGCTCGTCATGATGATCACGAAAATGAACAGATTGTCGATCGACAGGCTGTATTCGGTGACCCACCCGGCGAAGAACTGCACCGCGAACTGCCGGCCGTGGAAGTACCCCGTCCAGATTCCGAAGCACACCGCCAGGCCGCAGTAAGCCGACAATCCGAGAGCGGATCGGCGCATGGTCGGTTCGTCTGATCCACGCGCCATCACCACGACGTCGAACAGCAGTACCGCGATCGTGGCGGCCAGGGTGACGATCCACTCCAGCAGGGAAACGTGCATAGGGATACCTCCGGTCGCTGACAACCAGAGGTCTCTTCCACCGTCGTGGCGACGGCCCGCGGGCCGGTCACCCGATCTGGGCGACGTGATGACGACTGCGCGGCCGAGGAATACTCCCCTCTACGGTCAGTCTGTCAGGTCGACGTCGTCGCGGCGCGCTCAGCGCGACAAAGGCTGTGAGTAGTTTCAAACCGTGACCGAAGTGGGCGGCACCCCGAGTGTGGGTGCCTTCGCCAGCCCGATCGCGCGCAGCAGCGTGGCCCGCGTGGGTACCGCGACCGCCGTGACCGCGGTGTGCGGCTACGCGGTGGTCTACCTGGCCGCCCGCGATCTGGCGCCGGCCGGCTTCTCGGTGTTCGCGGTCTTCTGGGGAGCGTTCGGACTGGTCACCGGCGCCGCCAACGGCCTGCTGCAAGAGACCACCCGAGAAATCCGCTCGGCCGGCTACGCGGAGATGCTGCCGGGACGGCGCACCCACCCGCTGCGGCTCGCGGGCATGGTCGGGATCGGCGCCGCAGCCGTGATCGCCGGCAGCTCACCGCTGTGGAGCGGCCGGGTGTTCGCACAAGCGCACTGGCTTTCCGTCGGCCTGCTCAGCGTC
Source organism: Mycobacterium sp. (assembly GCF_035603715.1). Taxonomy (GTDB): domain Bacteria; phylum Actinomycetota; class Actinomycetes; order Mycobacteriales; family Mycobacteriaceae; genus Mycobacterium. The sequence continues at coordinate 7,217 of NZ_DATNJW010000229.1, forward strand.
GGGCTGGCGGGATTCTGCCTGCACGCCACCCTGCTGGGCATGCTGGCCGGCACCAACCGCTGGACCCAGTACGGCGCGCTGATGGTCACCGACGCCGTGATCCGGGTCGCGGTCGCGACGGCCACTGTACTGGTCGGCTGGGGCCTGGTCGGGTTCCTGTGGGCCACCGTCGCGGGCGCACTGGCCTGGCTGATGATGATCGGGGCGTCACCGTCGACTCGGGCGGCGGCCCGGCTGCTGACTCCGGGTAGCGCCGCGACATTTCTGCGGGGGGCAGCGCATTCGATCACCGCGGCCGGGGCCAGCGCGATTCTGGTGATGGGCTTTCCGGTGCTGCTGAAGCTCACCTCCACCGAGTTGGGCGCCCAGGGCGGGGTGGTCATCCTGGCGGTCACCCTGACCCGCGCGCCGTTGCTGGTGCCGATGACCGCCATGCAGGGAAACCTGATCGCGCACTTCGTCGACGAACGCACCGCGCGATTGCGGGCCCTGATCGCACCGGCCGCGCTGATCGGCGCGATCGGCGCGGCCGGCGTGCTGGCGGCCGGCCTGCTCGGCCCGTGGCTGCTGCGGGCGGCCTTCGGGCCGGACTATCACACGGCGGGCGCGCTGCTGGCCTGGCTGACCGCGGCGGCGGTGACGATCGCGATGCTGACGCTGACCGGCGCCGCGACGGTCGCCGCCGCGTTGCACCGCGCCTACGCGCTGGGCTGGGTGTGCGCGACGGTGGCGGCGGCGCTGCTGCTGTTGCTGCCGCTGCCGCTGGAGGGCCGGACGGTGGTTGCGTTGCTGTGCGGTCCGCTGGTGGGTATCGGGGTGCACCTGGCCGCGCTCGCGCGTCCGGGCCGTTGATCTGCGGGTGCCGCGTGTACGTTGTGGGCTTGAAATGACCGGTGAAATGTCCGACGTCTGGATCGTCGTCCCCGCCTTCAACGAAGCCGGTGTGATCGGCGACGTGATCACCGATCTGCGGTCGATCTTCGCCAACGTGGTGTGCGTCGACGACGGCAGCGCCGACGGCACCGGCGACATCGCTTTACGTGCGGGAGCTCATCTGGTGCAGCACCCGGTCAACCTGGGTCAGGGCGCGGCGATCCAAACCGGGGTGGAGTACGCCCGCAGCCAGCCCGGCGCGCAGGTCTTCGTCACCTTCGACGCCGACGGCCAGCACCGCGTCGCCGACGTCATCGCGATGATCGACCGGTTGGCGGCCGGGGACGCCGACATCATCATCGGCACCCGGTTCGGCCCGGGTGTCAGCCGGCCGCCAGCGTTGAAGCGGATGGTGCTGCAGACCGCCGCGTGGCTGAGCCCACGTGGCCGCCGACTGGGCCTGACCGATACCAACAACGGACTGCGGGTGTTCAACAAGACCGTCGCCGATCGGCTGGACATCACCATGAACGGCATGAGCCACGCCACCGAGTTCATCATGCTGATCGACGAAAACCGTTGGCGCGTAGCTGAACAACCCGTCGAGGTGCTCTACACCGAGTACTCATCGGCCAAAGGGCAGCCGCTGCTCAATGGCGTCAACATCATTGTCGACGGATTCCTGCGAGGAAGGATGCCGCGATGAACTGGATCCAGGGCCTGCTGATTGCCTCAATCTTGGCGCTGGTGGTCTTTCTGCTGCGCTCCCGTCGCAGCGTCCAGTCGCAAGCGTGGGTGAAAGTGGGCTTCCTGGCTTTCATGTTGGCCGGGGTATATGCCGTGCTGCGGCCCAACGACACCACCGTGGTGGCGCATTGGCTCGGCGTCGACCGCGGCGCCGACCTGATGCTGTACGCGCTGATCGTCGCGTTCGGATTCAGCACGCTGAACACCTACCTGCGGTTCAAAGACCTCGAATTGCGTTACGCGCGACTGGCTCGTGCCGTCGCACTCGAAGGCGCACAACGGCCGGACTGATCAGCCCGCCCCGATGCCCCAGTGCAGCCCGCGCGACGTGATCAACACCAACCCGAGCGATACGGCGGCCACGACGACCAAGCCGATGACGGCGACCACCAGCGGCCGCCACCCGGTACGAACGAGTTCGCGGATGTTGGTGTTGAGGCCGACGCCGGCGAACGTCAGCAAGAACGCCCACCGCGATACGTTGGCGACGTTGGTAATTTGCCCCTTGCTGAGCCAACCGGCAGTCGCAATCGCCGACACTGCTAGGAATCCGAGGACGAACTTGGGGAACTTGTCCCAGATGAACAGGGCCCGTGCGCGCAGACCCGGTGCGACCCGGTCTGCCTCGCCGCGCGATGCCCAGTACAACGCAAAACCCAGCACGACGAACCCGATCAATGCGTTGCGGATGGATTTCACCAGCACCGCGATCTTGCCGGCTTGTTCGGAGTACAAGTAGCCAGTCGCGGTGGTCTCGGCGGTGTTGTCTACTGAAAGCCCTGCCCACAAACCGAATTCGTGATCGGTCAAACCGATCGCGTGGCCCAGCACCGGTAGCGCGAACAAAGCGACAGCGCCCAGCGCGAGGATCGCCGCGATGGCATAGCCGACGTCGGAGTTGCGCGCCCGGATCGCACCTTTAGAGGCGACGATGGCCGATACCCCGCAGATGGACGTTCCGATGGCCAGCAGCGATCCCAGCTTGCCGGACAGGCCGAAAAAGTGCGCGGCGGCCAGGATGATTCCTCCGGCCAGCGCCATATCGACCAAGATCTGTACCAGCGAGATACCGCCGAGCTTGACCACATCGCCGAGAACGAAACGCACGCCCAGAGCGACAATCCCGATCTTCAACCAGAATTCATAGGTCTGGACGCCGGCGCGAAAGATCCGGTGCAGGCCAACGGTATTGGTGACGAGTAGGCCGAACACGATCGCCCACAACACGTACTCGATGTCCGGAACCCGCCAATGGTGTTGATGTGCCAGCGAATTCCACCAGACCTGGGCATATTTGCCCAACAGGCCGATCCCGACCAGCAGCAGCACTCCCGGCACGTACTCCAGAATGTTGCGGCTAGTGAAACTCGCCTCGTCAGCGGGCTCCGCCTGCTCGGCAACGACTGTGCTCACCGGGTCACCACGGAATCTTGGGTAGCAGTCCGGCCACGGCCAGCAGCACCACGATTCCGGCCACGATCGTCGCCCACCAATCAACGCCTACCCCCGCGAGGCGTTCACTTATACTTAATCCGCCATTGGTGGGTTCGCCACCGTCATCGCCTGCGCCCACCGCAATCCTCTCAGCACCAACACTTTTGGCCGATGCTGGCCGCTTCACGAGTTACGGGCAAGAGATTGGCTCGCGCTGATCGATACCCGGTGTGGCGGGGCTGAACGGCATGAGCCACGCCACCGAATTCATCGTGCTGATCGACGAAAACCGTTGGTCTAGCCCAACAACCCGTCGAGGTGCTCTAGACCGAGTACTCATCGGCCAAAAGGCAGCCGCTGCTCGATGGCGTCAACATCATTGTCGACGGATTCCTGCGAGGAAGGATGCCGCGATGAACTGGATCCAGGGCCTACTGATTGCTGTACACGCGATTGGCTCGCGTTGTCGCATTCGAAGGCGCGCAACAACCGGGGTGACCAGCCCGCCACGATGGCCCAGTGCACAGCCCGCAGGGCATCGTGGCAGCGAGGGCGGATTTAGGCATTTCACATGAGTTCTTGTGAGCCCTCCCAGCTAGTTTTAACGCGTCTATAAGTTCGGCTAACCTTTACCCTAGAACGGGGCTGGTCAGACATGACAACACGATCGGAAGGGTCTCCGATGACTTCTCGTCGACTCACCTGTCTGCTGGCCGCAGCGGCCAGCGGCTTGTTCGGAGTCGCGCTCCTCTCGGACGCCGTCGCCGTCGCCGACAGCGTCGACGTCGGGGCGCTGGCCGATCCTTTCGACGCGGCCGCTTACAACTTCGATCCAGCCGGACCGGAAACGGTGACCGCTCTGTACAACATTCTGACTGCGCCGCCCGGCGTCAACGGAAGCATTCAGGGCTACGGGCAGTTCGACGTCATCGGAAACAATTCCGATGACCCGGTCGGAACTTTCCACGCCTACGTGTCAACCGTTCCCTATCTGGATACCCGCACCGATTTTGCGAACGAAGAGATCGCGACCAGTCAGGTCCTCTACGTCAGCCCCGACGTGCCGGGATACGAAGATCCCACCGGAATAGCACCCATCGAGGGATCGGTGATCAGCATCACGCACAGTCTCGGCGGCCTATTCACGTTTGTCTACACCGCTGTGCCTTCGGGGGATACCACCACCATCACGGACATCTTGAAGACTCCGTTCGGCAACATCGACCTGACACAACTCATCAATCTCCTCAGGGTCGACGCAGTTGACGTGCCGCCCGTGCTACCCGACGGGATCACCGCGACCAGCGACCCAGTTATCACCGCCGTCAGCGGACTTCCGCCGTTCACCATCGACCACCAGGGCTATCAGTCATTCCAATACGGTGAAAATCCAGATGCAACCTTCAACGCCATCGAGACCACCACCACCGACGGAGTCGGTTTCCACACCGAAGCCTTCCTGGTCACCGAACAAACGGGTACCGCCGACTCGCTACCGATCGGATCGGTCTACAACACCATCGATTTCTACAACCTGTCGAACGTTTACTCCTCGATCCCCCAACCCGACGGCACCGACGAAGTCACAGATATTCTGATCGACACCGATACCGGCCAATCTCTTGACCTTTCGCCCATATTCTCTCCCTATGACGCGTCCGCCGGCCTCAACGACGGCTCGCTGTCACGACCTATTTCGTTCGGCGACGACATCATCAAAGCCGCACCCGACGCGGAGTTGACCTACACCGGAATCAACGGTCTCCCACCGGGAAACTTCTCGATTCAGGGGGAAGGCCTATTCGGTGTTTACGATGGCGGCGCCGACACTCCGTCGTCGACCTTCGAAGCCGACGTGACCATCATCCAGCCGATGTTCGTCAGCTCCTTCACCGAGACGCTACTCGTCACTGATTCGGCGGACCCAACTTTGCCGGACGGCTCGGTAATCGACTTCGCTTCATACGGTCTCGGGTTCGAGAACTTCTACACCGACCTACCGGGGCTGGGTCCGGACGGTCAGAACCTCATCACCGATACCTTCGTGACCCCGTTCGGCAACCTGGATCTTTCCTCGGTGTACGCGTTCTTGGACGCTTCCGCGGGACTTACCCCGGCCGAGGGACTGGCGTCGTTCGCGGACCAGCCGTGGCTTGACCTGTTCGACACCGTGTTCGGTTTGTGACGGTCAGCTCGCTAAGCTGACGACGCCCGCCGGAAATAGTCCACCGTGCGAGCCACGCCTTGCTCCAGCCCAACCTGGGGACGCCAGCCCAAAACCCGCTCGGCCAAACCGATGTCGAGCCAGGACCGCCTGAGGTCGCCGAGCCGCGGCGGATAGAATTCCGGGTCGTCGGGTGCGCCGACGGCAGCCGCAACAGCTGAATGTAGTTGGCGGTCAGAGGTTTCCACGCCAGTAGCGACGTTGAAGCGCTGCCCGCCGCCTTCTGGACCCGACGCTTTGATGAACGCGTCCACCACGTCGTCGACGAACACGTAGTCACGGGTGTTGGAGCCGTCGCCGAACACCTTGGTAGGCTTGCCCGATAGCAGCGCCTGCGCGAAGATCGCCACCACGCCGGCCTCGCCGTGCGGATCCTGCCGTGGCCCATAGACATTGGCCGGTGCGATATGGGAGCACTCCAGACCGTAGAGATGCCGAAACGTGTTGAGGTAGATCTCCCCGGCCACCTTGCCCGCCGCATACGGCGACGCCGGGTCGGTGGGCACGGCCTCACTGGTCGGGTAGGTCGGCGGCGTCCCGTAGATCGATCCGCCCGAGGAGGTGTGCACGAGCTTGCGCACTCCGGTCAGCCGCGCGGCTTCGGCAAGACGCACGGTGCCGATCACGTTGACCGACGCGTCGAATTGCGGGTCGGCCACCGAGCGCCGCACGTCAATCTGCGCGGCCAGGTGGAACACCACTTCCGGGCGATGCTCGCCGAGGATCGCCGCCAGATCGGCGTCGACGATATCGGCCTCGACGAAGGCGAACTCGGGATTGCCGACCTGATGCTCGAGGTTGGTAGCCCGCCCCGAGTGGTAGTTATCCAGGCCGACGACGCGATGCCCGTCGCTCAGCAACCGGTCGACTAGCGTCGACCCGATGAACCCGGCAGCCCCGGTGACCAGTGCGCGCACCGGCTCACCATACCGACGGGCCGCCGGGGTACCCAAGGTGGCGCTGGCCGCGGCGGTGCTGGTCGGCGTGCAACTGCTAATCCGCGGGGTGCTGGCGTTCCGCGGCTATTTCTACTGGGACGACTTGATCCTGGTCGGCCGGGCCGGCACCCACCGCCTGCTCTCACCGTCGTTTCTGTTCGACGACCATGACGGCCACGTGATGCCGGCCGCATTCCTGGTCGCCGGCACCATCACCCGGCTGGCGCCGCTGAACTGGGTCGGGCCGGCCGTCAGCCTGGTGGT
>NZ_DATNJW010000230.1:0-4626 GCF_035603715.1 Mycobacterium sp.
TCTACCGGATGGATCCCGAGCAGATGCTGCGCTTCCACGTCGAGAGCGGCGCGGGGGCCACGGTCGCGGGGATCCGGGTGCCCCGTGCCGAAGCAAGTGCGTTCGGCTGCATCGACGCCGACGAATCCGGCCGCATCCGCAGCTTCGTCGAGAAGCCGGGCGATCCGCCGGGTACGCCCGACGACCCGGACGCCACGTTCGTGTCGATGGGCAACTACATCTTCACCACCAAGGTCCTGATCGACGCGATTCGCGCCGACGCCGACGAAGACCACTCCGATCACGACATGGGCGGCGACATCATTCCGCGGCTGGTTGCTGACGGGATGGCCGCCGTCTACGACTTCAGGGACAACGACGTGCCCGGTGCCACCGAACGCGACCGGGGTTACTGGCGCGATGTCGGGACGCTGGACGCGTTCTACGACGCGCACATGGATCTGGTCTCGGTGCACCCCGTTTTCAACCTCTACAACAAGCGCTGGCCCATCCTCGGTGCGTCGGAGAACCTGGCGCCGGCCAAGTTCGTCAACGGTGGTTCCGCGCAGGAATCGGTGGTGGGTGCGGGCAGCATCATCTCCGCGGCGTCGGTGCGGAATTCGGTGCTCTCGTCCAACGTCGTTGTCGACGACGGCGCCATCGTGGAGGGCAGCGTGATCATGCCGGGTGTGCGGGTTGGCCGCGGCGCGGTGGTTCGTCACGCGATCCTGGACAAGAACGTCGTCGTCGGACCCGGCGAGATGGTCGGGGTGGATCTGGAGAGGGATCGCGAACGCTTCGCGATCAGCGCCGGCGGCGTGGTCGCCGTGGGCAAGGGCGTCTGGATCTGACGTTCACCACACGTAGGGCAGCAGCCGATAGTGCACCTTCTGCTCGTACTCGCGGTAGCCGCTGAGTTCGTGGGTCAGCAGCTTTTCTTCGTCGCGGATGCGTAGTACGAGAACGAGTATGCCGGGGATCAGCAGGAAGAATCCCCAGTACGAGCCGAGCGCCAGCGGGATACCGAGCATCAGCACCACGTTGCCGGTGTACATCGGATGGCGCACCAGCCCGTACAACCCGGTCGAGACGAGCTGCTGGCCCGCTTCGACCCGGACATTGGCCGCCGCGTAACTGTTTTGGATGATGACCAGCATCGCCAGGCAAAGCCCGATCGCGACCAGCACGTCGCCGATCACCGACAGTGTCGCCGGCATCTGCGACCAGCCGAAACGATGGTCGAGACCGCCGACCACAAACGAGGCCGGGAATGCGATGAAGATGATGGTGATGAGAATCCGCTGCAGCGGCCGGGTTTCGGCGGTCGGCCCGACCTGCATGCGCCGCTCGAGTGCAGCCGGATTCGTCCGCATCAGATACACGGTCGGGATCCAGGTGGACAATGCGAACACCGCGAGAAACGCCCAGCCCTGCCAGTAGTGGGTCGTCCCGGCCGGCCAGAACAACAGCAGTGCGAACGCCACCAAGCCCAGAATGGCCGAGAGTGAGCCTTTGATAACAGTATTCATGGCAGCCTCCTCAAGCCTGCACATCGCGGCGGCGGAAGGCCGCCAATCCCAGAGCGATCAGTGCGACGTCGATCGCCGACAACCACAGCAACGGAACCAGCGTGAAGGCGCCGGCGCTGACAAGCGGGATGTGCGCGAACGGCTCCAGGTCGAGCACCCACTGCGGGAAACCGGACAGCGAACCGATCAGATACAGCGCGACGAATCCGACCAGCACACCCCAAGCGACCGGGCTGAAACGCGGTGCCAGCCCGAACAGTGCGACGGCCACCGCCGCCGGCAGCCACACCGCCGGCAGCTGAACCAGGGCGGTGCCCACGACCATCGACAGCTTGCCGCCGACGTCGTGGGCGGCGATTCCATAGCTGAGGCCGGCGACCGCACCGGCGATCACGATCGCGGCCGCCGAGCCGATCAGTGCTATCACGAGATGACTAGTCAGCCAACGGCTTCGGCTAACCGATCCACTCAGCACCGTCTCGGCCCGTTGACCGGCCTCTTCCTGGTGCAGCCGCAGCGTCAGCGATACGGCGAACGCGGCCGCCATCATGCCCAGCATGCAGAACGCGGCCGCGACGAAGGCCTGCTCCAAGGCGCTGGTGCCGCCCATGCGCACGATGATGTCTCGTGCCGTATCGCCGCCCAGCTCGTCACCGATGCCGTGGATGATGCTGCCGATCAGCAACCCGTACAGGCACAGCCCGACGGTCCACAGCACCAGCGCTCCACGATCCAGCCGCCAGGCCAGTCCGAAAGCGTTGCGCAGCAACGGTGCTGCCGTGCCCGGGCCCGGCCGTTCGGCGATCAAGCCCGCCCCGACGTCACGACGCGCGAGCAGCTGGTAGGCCAGCGCGGTGAGCAAGAGCGTCGTCGCCAGATGCAACAGCAGCACCCACCACCGGTCACCGGCGTAGGGGCGAACCTGCAACGACCAGCCAAGCGGCGAGAGCCACGACAACACAGGTGAGCCGGCGTCGCCGACGGCGCGCAGCGTGAACGCGGTGGCCAGCACCGCGAACGCTGCACCGCGCGCGAAACGTGCGCTCGCCGAAAGTTGGGCCGCCACGGCGGCGACGGCGGTGAACACCAGACCCGAGCAAGCCAGTGCCGCACCGAAAGCCAGCGACCCGCGTGCCGGGACGCTGGTGCTTAGCAGGCCGGCCGCGCCGAGCGCGCCGGTGGTCAGCGAGGCTCCGAATGACAGCAGCAGGGCCGCGGTCAGGCTGGCGTACCGGCCCACCGCTGTCGAGTCGACCAGCTCGGCGCGGCCGGTTTCTTCGTCGGCACGGGTGTGTCGGATGACGGTGAGAATGACCGCCACGGCGATCAGCAGATGGAACATGCCGGCTTTCCAGATGCCGGTCGCGCCAAGGCTGTCGTTGTAGATCTTTCCGTAAAGCGCCCGTTGTGCGGGGCTGGCCATGATCGTGGCGGCGAAGCCGGCGCGGGCCGCCTCGTCCGGGTAGACCTTCTCGATGCCGCCGATGTAGACGGTGGCCAGTGGCGTCGACAGCAGTAATACCCAGAGCGGCAAGACGATCCGGTCGCGTCGCAGGTAGAGCCGTAGCATGCCGAGCGTGCCGGTGAATGCCGAACCATGTTGTGGGGTTTCGTGCGCCGGATGCTGCGGTCGTTCCAACGTGGTGGTCATGAGCGCGCTCCTTGATCGCTCAGCTGCCGCTGACCGTCGGCGCCGTAGTGGCGCATGAAGAGCTCTTCCAGCGTGGGCGGCTGGCTGACCAAGCTGCGCACGCCGGTGTCGCCGAGTACCCGAATGAGTTCGCCGAGGCCTTCGCTGTCGACGTGGGCGTGCAGTGTGGTCCCTTCGTAGCTGATGTCCTCGACGCCGCGGATGCGGGTGAGATCGCCGGGGTCGTTCAGCAAGTCGGCCGTGATCGTCGTGCGGCTGAGGTGCCGCATCGATTCCAGCGTTCCGCTCTCGACGGTCTTGCCGGCGCGGATGATCGTCACCCGCTCGCAGAGCGCCTCGGTCTCGGCCAGGATGTGACTTGACAGCAGGACCGTCGCGCCGCGGTCGCGTGCTTCGGCAACGCACTGCTGAAAGATGTTCTCCATCAACGGGTCCAGGCCGCTGCTGGGCTCGTCGAGGAGCAACAGCCGGGCCCGCGACGAGAACGCGGAGATCAGCGAGACCTTCTGCCGGTTGCCTTTGGAGTAGGTGCGGGCCTTCTTGTGCGGGTCGAGTTCGAAGCGCTCGACCAGCTCGGCTCGTCGCTTTTCGTCGATGCCGCCGCGCATGCGGGCCAGCAGGTCGATGGTCTCGCCGCCGGTTAGCGATGGCCATAGCGTGACATCGCCTGGTACATAAGCGATCTGGCGGTGCAATTCGACGGCGTCCGTCCAGGGATCGCCGCCCAGCAATCGCACGCTTCCGCTGTCGGCCTTGACCAGACCCAACAGGATGCGAATGGTGGTCGACTTCCCCGCGCCGTTGGGTCCGAGGAAACCGTGCACTTCTCCGGCGCGCACCGTCAGGTCGAGCCCGTCCAGCGCCCGCACCGCGCCGAAATTCTTGGTCAGACCCCGGATTTCGATCGGTGCGGAGGTGGCGGAGTTGTCAACTGTCATGGGATTCTCCTTGGTCTTCGGCGGTTAGAAATGCGTCGTACATGGTGCGGTCGGCCATCAGGCCTTCGGTGTAGATCTCGAGGGCGGGCAGCACCATGTCTCGGGCGTAGTCGCGTAGGACGGCCCGCACATCAGTTGGGGTTTGGTGCATTTGGATATAGAGCAGCAGGCCGCCGCCGGAGGTGATGGCAAGGTACTTGGCCCTGGCTTCCGGGTCGCGGCTGGGCTTTATCGTGCCGGCCCGCACGCCGTCGGCGAAGTATTCCTCGGCGTTGTCAATCATCCTCTGCCACATCATCTTTGCGAGATCGCTGCCCGACTGCATGCTGCGCACCAAGTAGGCCATCAAGGGGGCGTATGACTCGATCTCGGCCATCTGGGCGAACCAATTGGCGGGGTCCGTGGACTGCATCGACGCCGACTTGCCGGTGCGGATCTCCTCCGCGATGTAGTCGTCGCACGCCTTCCGCAGGCCTTCTTTGGAACCGAAGTGATGAATGACCAGCGCGGCGGACACGCCCGCCGCCTC
>NZ_DATNJW010000231.1:0-11189 GCF_035603715.1 Mycobacterium sp.
GCGCCGACGTCCACGGTGGCTCGTTCCAGCCGATCGGCGTGCTTGTCGAGGCCCTTGGCCTTGTCCTTCTGAAACGAGCTGCGGCCGTTGACCTGGTCGTAGCGGGAGATCACGATGTTGTCGAAGTCGAGGTACACCGCGACACGGTCCGCGTCGGCATCTGTCATAGGTCCAGTCTTGACCATTGGTGGCCGGCCGAACCCGAATTGCGGATAGTGGATCTCATGATCGAACTACTGGCGGATATGCCCAAGGGAGTGACCGGCGTTCGCGTGTCGGGGCGGTTGGGTGGCGACGAGCTGCGTGAGGTCAAGCCCACCATCGAGGACATGCTGAAAACCGACGAGATCAGGATCGTCGAGGTGATCGGGCCCGACTACGAAGGCTTCGGGCCCGGTGGGTTGGTCGAGGATCTGAAGATGGGCTTCAGCACGGTCTGGCCACATCATGCGGCGTTCAAGCGCATCGCGATCGTGTCCGACAAGGCGTGGGTCGAACACACCGTGCATGCGTTGGCGTGGATGATTCCCGGCGAACTCAAGACGTTCAAACTCGACGAGCTCGACAACGCTAAAGAGTGGGCCGCCGGCTAAGCAGCCAGGCCGCCATGAACAGTTGCCACGCGGTAATCGAATAGACGCTGCATCGCTCCAACACCCCAAGCGGCAGAGCGCTGGGTGCCGGCAGCTCGACGATGAACGGCACGAAGCTGAGCAGGCCGAACGCCCCTAGCGCGACCGATACCCTGCGATGCCAACCGCTGACGATCCTCGATCCGGCAAGGATGGCCGCGTTCCCGCCGACGATCGCCAACACCGCGCCGATGACGTGCAACCCTGCGGTTCCGTTCGCGTGCGACGCGGGCCCGCTGTGGAAGGCCGCGATCAGCAGATTGCCGACCGCATTCGCGGCCGCAAGGGTGACAAACAGCCCCGCTCTGCGCGCCTTAACGGCCCGGACGGTCAGGATGGCGCCGACGAGAAACAGTGTGCCCTGCAGACAGAACGCGATGTTCATCAGCCACGCCAGCGGCGAACCTGACGACGGTATCCCGAGATCGCTGATGAAGTTGCGGGCGTAGCTGTAGCGAGGCCGAAAATACGCTGCCGCAACAGCTTCCAGGGTCAGATATGCGAGCCCTGCCGACAGCCACGCAACGGCCGCACCCACGCGCTGCCGATTCGAGGTTGTCATTGCCCCATCGACGCTAGCCGACTTACGGTTGCGATGACGCCAAGCCGCAGGAGGAACCAGTGAGCGAACAGCAAGTCAAGATGGTCATCTTGTCGACCGACGACCTGGACGAGTCGATCCGGTTCTACAGCCAGACTCTGGGCATGTCGCTGAAGTTCCGCGACGGCGCCCACTTCGCCGCCCTCGACGGCGGCCCGGTCACCCTCGCATTGGCGACCGCGGTCGACCATCCCATTCCCGGGCAGGTCGTGGTCGGCATCAAGACCGACGACGTCGACGCGGCGGCCAAGGATGTCGAGGACAGTGGCGGCGGCATAGTGAAGGGCCCCTACGACGATGCCCACGAACGCCGCGCGGTGGTCTACGACAACAAGGGCAACGGGATCGTCTTCTACAAGCCGCTGTCTCGATGAACGGCGTCGGACGCAACGCCTAGCCCAAATGCGCGCTGCTGTCGTCTAATTCGTTGCGGCGCAGCGCCATCGGCGTCATTGCGGGGACGTCGCCGGCCGCGACCACGGTCTGGGTGATCGGCGTGAGCGATTGAAACAGCGTCTCCACCTCGTCGTCGCTCAGCACGTCGAACGCCAACAGCGACAGCGCGTCGGTGGTGGTTTCGACGTGCTCCTTCAGCTCCTTGCCGGCCGTGGTCAGCGATCCCTCGTCGTCCAGGAGGCCCCGCGCCGCCAGCTGTTGCTCGCACAGTTGCCACTCCTCGTCGTCGTAATCGCGGGTGCGGGCAATGTAATCGCGCGGGATGGCCCCCCACGCCGAATGCAGCACGTTGCTTTCGCGGCCGGTGATGCCGGCGGCGTTCAGCACCGCGGTGTGCGTGTCGCCGCGGTGCTCGCGCAGCAGCGTGGCGGCATGCCACAGCGTGCTGAGCGGGTCGTCTGGCCAGGGCAGCGCGCTGTTCGCGGCGAACAGCGGATGTCCGTACAGCGGCGCACTTTTCGCGGCCCTGCTCAGCAATTCCGCTGCGGTGGAGACGTTTTCGTCTTTCTCGAGACCGTAGCGGCGCAACACCGCGACCGCGGTGTCCTGTCGGACCCGCAACGCCTCGTCGGGACCGGCGATCTGCCACGCCGCCGGCAACGCTTTGGCGACCCGCGTGGGGGCGAAGTTGTAGAAGATCGCCGTCACCACCTCGGTCGGCACCTGGCCCAGCGGCGCCGAGCGCGCGGCAAAATAGCCCATCCAATAGCCCTTGTAACCCAGCCCGTCCAACGCCTCGCGTACCTCCGGCGCGAAGTAGGTCACACCGTGGACGGGCTCGAAGCGGTCCAACAAACGTCGTGCAAGCTTTGGTTCCCTATGCATGGTCGAAGTCAACCACCCACCTCAGCCGTGGCCAACCCTCTGGTCAGCGCACAAAAATTCCGATCTTGAACGTTTAGGGGCACGGCGTACGTGTAAAAATGTAATTGAACACGTGTTGCACCGCGAGCTGTCCATGGGGGGACCGGAAGGGAGCCCCACCATGCGCGCCCCACGATTCTGCGTTCAAAGTGTGCGGCCATGGCCGATATCGTCCTGATCAATCCGCAGTTCCAGGTCTCGTACTGGGGCCTTGAACACGCACTTCCGCTGCTCGGCAAGAAGTGCAACCTTCCGACCGCCTGTCTGCCGCTGCTCGCGGCGCTGACGCCCGCCGGCCATTCCGTGACCATCGTCGATGAGAATGTCGAGCCGATCGACTATGACCGTTTGTCGCGGGCCGACATCGTGGGGCTTACCGGCATGACCGTCCAGCGTGCTCGCATGCTCGAGATTCTCCGCGAGCTGAAAACCCGCGATGTCTTCACGATCGTCGGTGGTCCGTGGGTCAGCGTGCAGGAAGACTATTTCGACGGCCTGGCGGATGCGATCTTCATCGGCGAGGCGGAAACGACCTGGCCGCAGTTCCTCGAGGAATGGGCCGAGGGCCGGCATCAGTATCGCTACCAGCAGTCCGAGACGACCGACATGACTCAGGTGCCGGTGCCGCGCTACGACCTGCTGAAGACCAAGGATTATTTGTTCGGCAGTGTCCAGTTCAGCCGGGGCTGCCCGTTCCAGTGCGAGTTCTGCGACATCATCGTCACGTTCGGTCGTCGGCCGAGGCTGAAGACGAGCGCGCAGGTGATCGCCGAGTTGGAAGCGATGCGCAAGCAGCACCTGAAAATGGCCTTCATCGTCGACGACAACCTGATCGGCAACAAGGCCGCGGTGAAGGAGCTGCTGCGCGACCTCATCGCGTGGCAGACCGCCGAGGGATACCCGTTCACGTTCTTCACCGAGGCGTCGCTCAACCTCGCCGAAGACGAAGAGCTGATCCAGTTGATGGATGCGGCCAACATCGTGACCGTCTTCATCGGCATCGAGAGCCCCAACGAAGAATCCCTGCGCGAGACGAAGAAGTATCAAAACGTCAAGAAAACCGGGTCGATCGTCGACCGGGTCCGCAAAGTGCAGGACTCCGGGATCGAAGTCTGGTGCGGCATGATCGTCGGCTTCGACCACGACGACACCCGGATCTTCAAGGCCCAGCACGAGTTCCTCCGCCAGACCGACATCATGCACGCCATGGTGGGCATGCTCTCGGCGATTCCCAAGACGCCGTTGCACGCTCGCTTGAAGAACGAAGGTCGGCTCGATCTCGACGACGAACAGCCGTTCGGCACCAATGTCATTCCGCTCGGCATGACCCGCGAAGAGTTGCGTGACGGGTACGTCGACCTGATGCAGGAACTGTACGATCCCGACTTCTACTTCGAGCGGCTCGAAAATCTCTTCCTCACAAGGAAGTTCGATTGGGCTCGCGCGCGCAATGCCTACTGGCGCAAACACCCGTGGCGGAAGCTGAAGTCGCAGTCGGTCGATGCTGTGCTGGCGACTGGGCTGTTCCTTCGGCTGATGAAGAACATTCCCGACCCGAAATTGCGCCGGATCTATCGCCGCCGAATGGCCACCATGGCCCGTCGACGGCCCGACCCAAGCCTGCTGTTCATCTGCGTGATCAAGTGCGCGATGCACTACCACCACTACACAATGTCGCGTCAGATGGCCGAGCAGCACCGGCCGGTAAATACGTTCTAGCGCTTCAACAGTGCGAGGTGTGTCCGCGATTTGAATCGTATGTGATATCAGAGCCCGGGTGATATCACATACGCGCCATGTGCGGTCAGGAACTCAAAATCGGCATTCTGCGGGAAATCGGTCGATTTCAAATCGGTTAGCGACGGCCGCCCTTAACATCCGCATGAAAGACCAGGTTGCCAGAAAGGCTGCACCCGATGAGCCCAACTCTTTTCCGCGTAAAGGGATATGGCGCTCGCTGGGCCAAAACGGCCCTGTCCATTTGTCTGATCGGCATCGGGTTGGCGATTGCGACGTTGTGCTACTACCGAGCACACATTCCGGAGCTCGAGCAATACAAGTACGGCAACCCGACGGACTGGCTGCCCGGATTCAAGAAGCAGCAGCTCGCTTCGCTACGGCTGGAGAGCTTGTTCGTCCTCGGTTACTTTCTGGTGTTGAGCGGAGTTGCGTGGATCCACCGATGCTGGGCGGTCTCCACGTTTGGCCGCAGGATGGCGCGTTACGCGTTTGCGGCCGTAATCATCATGGCCGCGGCAGATTTGGTAAGGAATTACTTTCTCCAACAGCTACTGGCTGCCAAGCCGGGCACACCCTGGTCCGCCACGTTCTCGACCGTGGTTTCCGCGGCGGCGGTCATCAAATGGTGTGCAATGTTGCTGGCGGTCAGTGCGATAGTGGCCGTCGCGGGTCTTAGCTTACGCGGAGCCACCGCGCTGTTCCGGAGATATCTGTTGCCGCGGATTCGCGGTGACATGCGCGAGAAGGCCGGCAAGGGCAGCCTCAACTACGCTTCCTGGTGGAACGACGTCTGGGCCCCGCCGGAGCTGCCGATAATCCCGGATTCGATCTCTGAGCAGGTAGCCGCGAACGAATCGAGTTGGCTCGAGGCCTATAACGTCCCCGGCGCCTTTGATGTCGTCAAGGAGCGGAAAGGTAAGCCGGCACAAGCCATTTGCTTGTCGGGCGGGGGAGTACGGTCGGCGTGCGTCGCGATGGGAGCGACGCAAATTTTCTCCGAGGCAAAACCCATCAACCCCAAGCAACCAGATCCGCCTAGCCCCGCAGCCCCGCCTCGGCTGATCGACACGGTCGACTACATTATTTCGGTATCGGGCGGCGGCTTTACCGCTGGAGCGCGGCTGCTCGCTACCCAACCCCCGGGCGGCAGCGGACCTGCAGACAAAGCGCCTAAGCGGCCGCTTTTGTCAGAGCGATTTGAGCACGGATCGGCCGAGTTCGACCACTTCCGTAGGGGCTCAAGCTATATCGCTGATTCGGCAGCGGAACTGGTCAATGCTTTGGCGGTGGTGCTCAAGAATTTGATCGCTTCATTGGGCATGCTGTTCGCTGTTCCGGCAATCCTGGGCTGGGCGTTCGGGTATCTACTCGCGGTTCCCTATTTTTCGTTCGCGACGTTGGTGCCGGTGACAGCCGACGTCGCTAACCAGATCAACCGCGACGCGAAGTGCCCGGGCGCACTGCCAGCGCTCGCAGACCATCACGCTTCGTGGTGGGCTGTTGGGTCTTTCGCGATTCTCACCGTTATATCCACGATGCTTGCCATCGGCGTGGAGTGGCTCTCGGCGAATCCCGGCAGTGAATACGCGCGGCTGTGGCTCATCAAGGTCGCACGAGGAACCGCGGTATTTGCGGTGCTCGTGCTGGTGGCCGTCGCTGGCTTGCCGGCACTCATGTGGCTTTGCTCGATGGTCAGTCCAAACCCCGCCAGCGCGGGCAAGATTCTGTCCGGCGTCGTCGGCCTGAACTACGTAACAGCGATTCTCACGATGCTGATGAAGAAGCGCGACGCGCTGCCTCTCAAAGATGCCGCGACGGCGTCCTGGTGGAAACGGCTGCTACCGCCAGCTGTTCTGCAGTTGATACTGGTACTGGCGACCTTTGCGCTCCTGGCGGTGGCGTGGCTTGCCGTGCTCGGAAGCTTTGCCGTCGATATCTTTCAACGCGCCGCACCTTATACCTGCCAGGGCGCTGTCCCGGTCTTGCCCGGTTTCGGGTGGCTCACGGAGTTGGTGCTGCTCAGTCTGGCCGTGTTGTTCCTTGGCTTTGCAGACGTCACATCGCTTAGCCTGCACCCGTTTTATCGGCAGCGGCTGGCACGCACCTTCGCTGTACGTCGTGTCGAGGCCCCGTCTTGCGGTTGGCAGGCCGCGCGCTATCCGGCGACCGAATGGACGGGGCTGCCGGACTACGGGCAAGCTCCGGATAAGGGCCCGAAATTCATCTTCGCAACCGCGGCCACGTTGTCGGGAGAAGCGACACCGGCACCCGGTCTCGACGCGGTGTCTTATGTTCTCAGCGCGGACCACGTCGGTGGCCCCGATCTCGGATGGCTCAAGACCGGGCCGCTGTTCGACGTGGCGCCGCCTCGAATTAAGCGAGATCTCACCGTTGAGGCATCTGTCGCGGTGAGCGGCGCAGCGTTTGCGTCGGCAATGGGACGGATGGACAAGGGCTACCAGAAACTGCTGGCCGTCTCGGGTGCTCGACTCGGAACGTGGCTGCCAAATCCCAAACTTGTGGGCAACCTGGTGAGCGCGCAAAAAGGTGAGCGCGTCGACCCAGAAGACGAAAACCGCCCGTGGCCAACGTCATTGCCCACCATCCGGGGCGCGGGGTACTTCTACCGTGAACTCTTCGGCTTGAACTACGACGATGCGCGGCTTGTGCAGTTGACCGACGGCGGCCACTACGAGAACCTTGGACTGGTCGAGGCACTGCGCCGGCGCTGTCGCCTTATCTTCTGCATCGACGCCGGCGGCGATGCCCCTCCGCTACTCAGCACATTGTCGGATGCGATGCGGCTGGCGGAATACGAATTGGGCGTAACGATAGAACTCAACGCGCAGGGGCCCTACTCGGTGAACAACATCGCTCCTGGCTCCGGCAGCCCGTACCCCGAGGGGCACGCCTTAGCTCGCTTGAATGATCGAATCACAAAAGGAACGGTGACTTTCGGCAAAATCAACTACCCGTTGGCGGCAGGCTTGACCGAGCCGCAGAATCCGCGCGGTGTGCTGATCTTCGCGAAAGCCGCTCTGTGGGAAGGTTGTCCAGAGTGGCTGCTGACCTATGCCGCGCAGAGTGATGTGTTCCCTCACGACCCGACTTCCGATCAGTGGTTCAGCGAGGCTCAGTTCGCGGCCTACACCTCGCTGGGAACGATCATGGGAAAGCATGCCGTGGAGTGCGCCAAGGCTCTCGAACGCAGCGGAGTGATTTGAAGCGGCCACATGATCGCCAGATGGCCGAGCAGCACAGGCCGGTGAACACTTTATAGAAACCGAGTCGAAGAAGCCGACGGCGCGCGCGCAGCCACGTAAAATTCTGCGAGTGACCGAGGCGCCGCAGGCCAAGCGGATCGTCCTCTGTTTTGACGGCACCGCGAACCAGATCGGTGCCGGCAATCTCACCAACGTCGCCAAGCTCTTCGAGATGCTGGACAAGAACGACCCGGCCAGCCAGCTCGCCTACTACGACCCTGGCGTAGGAACCCTGGCGCCCGCGCAATCTTCACTGATTGGCAAGCTGCGCCTGCTGTACGAGCAGGCGTTCGGTGTGGGCCTCAAAGACAATGTGGCACAGGCCTACCGGTATGTGATGCAGCACTGGCGACCCGGCGATGCGATCTACATCTTCGGCTTCAGTCGCGGCGCCTACACCGCGCGCGCGTTGGCCGGCATGTTGCTGCGGCCGGGGTTGATGCGGCCCGGATCGGAGAACCTGCTGCCCTATGCGGTCGAAAAGTATGCTCTCAACCGGGATTTCACCCAGAGCGAGTTCGATAACTGGGCCGAGTTCGCCCGCGCGTTCTGCTGGCGCACCGAGAACGAGCCGCTGTTTGCCACCATTCGGCAGAACAGTCCGAATCAGGTGTGGCACTATGCGGTGCCGGTGGCCTACCTCGGCCTGTGGGACACCGTGAAGGCGGCCGGCTTCCTCCGGCTGGGAGCTCTGCGCTGGCCCTACACCAGGTCGCTGTGCAACGTCGCACGCATCCGGCATGCTGTCTCGATCGACGAACAACGCAGTCCCTACCGGGAATACCTCGTCGAACGCCACCCACTCGGGCTGCAGGAGCGCTGGTTCGCCGGCGTGCACGCCGATGTCGGCGGTACGTTCCCCGACCACCGGCTCGCCACGATCGCGCTGAAGTGGGTCACCGACGGCGTCGTCGGTGAATTAGCCATCAATAAGGAGGCTTATCAGCAGGACTGCACGGTGGCCGACGATTTCGCCGACGCGCCGATCCACAACAACGGGAAGCTCTGGTACCTGGTCGGTCGTCGAAAGCGACCGATGGGACCCGACGCGCTGGTACATCCCAGCGTCTTGATTCGCCGTCGCGACAACCCGGGCTACCTACCGAATTTGACCGCCGAACAAATACAACAGAGCGCCGACCCGACCGACTGGACCAACCCCGCGTTGTAGAGGAGAAATCGCCATGGCATTGGATTCGCTGACCGAGCTGGACAAGTACAAGGCCGCGCCGTTTCCGCCCGGCTATCCCGACGCCACCCGAAGCTTTTACAGTCCCGTGGACAAGGTGCACGAGGCGCTCAAGGATCTGTTGACCTCCGCCGAGAAAAGCATCGTGGTGGCGATGTACGGCTACGACGATCCCGAGCTGAATGAGGTCCTGCGGTCGGCGCTGGAGAACGACGAGATCTACGTGCAGATGAGTCTCGACTCGACGCAGGCGAAAGGCAAGGCCGAGCAGCCGCTGCTCGATCCCTGGCTCAATCAGAAGACCGGCAACAGCATCGCGATCGGCCACAGCGAGAAGTCGGCGATCATGCACCTGAAGATGGTCATCATCGACGGCGTCGACGTCATCACCGGATCGACCAACTGGTCGACCGGCGGAGAAACCAAGCAGGACAACCAACTTACCGTGATCCGCGACCCCTACGTCTGTGCGGAAGCCCGCTCCCGCATCGACATCATCCACGACAACATGCTCAAGCAGATGGCCGCCAAACTCATCAAAGCCAAGTAGCTAGCGCTCCCGGCGAGAGGCGTACGGCCAGGGCTGATTTCGCTCGGGGACAGCTTCCGCCCGCGCCTGCTTGAGTTGCGTTCGCAGATGCTGGCGAAGCTCGTGCAGATCCGGATCGGTCCACCGGTTGTCCGCCTCGATCGGATCGGCGGTGAGGTCGTAGAGCTCCCACTGGTCGTCAAGCGGGCTCATCCGATACGCCTCGCCGCCAAGCCCGTTCGCCGCCAGATGGCGGAACCCGGGCTCGGTCCAGGTAGCGGGATCGTCGAACGTACGCACCAGCTTCCACAGGTGATCGCCGACGCGGATCACCAAGCCCTCGAAGTTCGACCCGACGTGGGCAGGCACTCGGATACGCAGCGGCCCTTGCGGATTCGACGTCCGCCGCAACCGGCGGGCTACCGCCGACGCGCCGCTGTCGCCCTCGAGCATGTTGTCGCGGGTCATGATGTAGATCGGACGCTCGTCGTCGGCCGGACCGCCGTCCACGACCGGCATCAGGTTCTGGCCCGGCAGCGGATGCACTTCGGAGAACGACTCGGCCAGGCTGTCGGCCGCCACATCGACGTCGACACCCGCGGCAGCCAGCAGTGTCGGCAGCAGGTCGACATGCGACGTCGGGGCCGTCACCTCCCGCGAGGATGTGGCACCGTCACCGATCCGCGCGATCACGAACGGCACCCGGGTGGCCTCGTCGTACAGGTTGAACCACTTCTGGTGTAGCCCGCCGTGCGCTCCGAGCAGGTCGCCGTGATCGGAGGTGCGCACCAGCACCGCATGGTCCGAGCCGCCCTCGGTGACCGCGCGACGCACCCGGTCGATCGGCCCGTCGACCTCGGCGTGCAGTCGGTAGTACAGGTCGCGGTAGCGCTGCGCGTTGCCGCGATAGGCCTGGTCGATCACCGGCGGCGGACCGTAGCCGGAGGCGTAGGCCTCCCGGAACGCGATCTGCGCGGCGGGCTTGCTGGCCAAATCCTCGTCGGCGGTGGGCGCCGGGGGCACGTGCGGCGGATCCAGCGGCGAGGCCTTGATCGGGCTGCGGCGCACCCAACCCGGAAACAGCACGATGTCGTGCGGGTTGACGAAGCTGGCGACCAACAAGAACGGACGCAGCGCGGCCGCATCGCCGGCGCGACGGCGGGTGTAACGGTCGATCAGCCAGGTGACGACGCGGTCGGCGACCAACGGGTCGCGGCGGATGCCCGCGTTACCCGGCAGCGCGCCATGCGGCTCCGGTCCGACCCACCCCGAAAAGCCAAACGGGCCAAGAGGATCGGCGTCGAGATAGCGCTTTACCGCGGCGTGGTCGACGCTACCGCTGGCGTCGTTGGTCGCCAGCACGCTCCCGTCGGCGTCGTGGATGTCGGCGTGCGAGATGTGCCATTTACCGTCGTAGTGGGTGTCGTAGCCCGCGGCGCGAAACCAGTTGCCCATGGTGGGCACTTCGCCGGGGCGCAGCCAGCGCATGCGCGAATCGTCGGGCATCTTGCCGAGGCCGTCGGTCTGCGTGACGCCATGCAGATCGGGGTAGTGTCCGGTGAAAATCGTTGGGCGACTGGGCGCGCAGGCCAGCGAGCCGGTGTAGTGCCGGGTAAAGCTGACGCCGTGCTCGTCGAACCACTTGCGGCCCTGCAGGGTCCGCTCCCGCCAGGCGAGCACCTCGGGTGACTCATACGGCGGGATCGCGCGTTCCTCATCGGTCATCAGGATGATGACGTCGGGCTGACTCGTCACGAGTTCTCCAATCGGTTGGCAAGACCGGCGAGCATGATGTCGGACTGCTTGGTCTGAACGCGGCACACTGCCCGCTCGGCGAGCTTGTGTAGCAGGCTGGATCCAATGTCGACCGTGCTGGTCAGTGTGACAACTGTGCCATCGCCTAAAGCCTGAAGAG
>NZ_DATNJW010000232.1:0-18512 GCF_035603715.1 Mycobacterium sp.
TGATCCGCGACGCGAACAACTACGAGAGCCAAGAGCAGGCCTCTCAGCAGATTCTGAGCAGCTAACTCCACTGGCAGCGTAAACTTCAACAATCAGGAGGACAGATAAATGTCGATCAGTTACCAGTTCGGTGATGTCGACGCCCACGGCGCGTTGATCCGCTCCCAGGCCGCTTCGCTGGAGGCCGAGCACCAGTCCATCGTGCGCGATGTGCTGGCTGCCGGTGACTTCTGGGGTGGCTCGGGTTCCGTGGCTTGCCAGGAGTTCATCACCCAGTTGGGTCGGAACTTCCAGGTGATCTACGAGCAGGCCAACTCCCACGGCCAGAAGGTGCAGACGGCAGGCAACAACATGTCGTCCACCGACTCCGCTGTGGGCTCAAGCTGGGCCTGATAATCAGCACAGGGCGCGGCAGCACACCGATTCAGGTGTGCTGCCGCGTCGTGCGATAGCCGAAAACATCTACCCGAGAGAAGCGAATGGATCAGAGCACACGCACCGACATCACCGTCAATGTCGAGGGTTTCTGGATGTTGCAAGCGTTGCTGGACATTCGCCACGTCGCGCCGGAATTGCGATGTCGACCATTCGTCTCCACCGATTCCATGGACTGGCTCAACCAGCATCCGGGCATGGCGGTCATGCGCGAACAGGGCATCGTGGAGGGCGAGACGGTTAATGAGGCGGTAGCCGCCCGAATGCGCGTCCTTGCCGCGCCCGATCTTGAAATCGTCGCGCTGTTGTCCCGCGGCAAACTGCTCTACGGCGTCAAGGAAAAAGACGAGAGTGGCGCCGAGGAGCAGGTGGGCTCCCGCGACATCCCCGACAACGAATTTCGCGTGCTGCTGGCGCGTCGCGGCCAGCACTGGGTATCGGCCGTCCGAGTCGGCGACGAGATCACGGTCGACGACGTCGCGATCGCTGACACGACCTCGATCGCGACCCTGGTCTTCGATGCGCTGGAATCGATCCACCACGCCGAGCCGGCCGCGATCAACGCGGTCAACGTGCCGCTCGATGAAATGCTTGAAATCACGAAAGCCTGGCAGAGCTCCGGGTTTAACGTCTTCTCCGGCGGAGATCTGCGCCGGCTGGGCATCAGCGCAGCGACCGTGGCCGCCCTCGGTCAAGCGCTGTCAGACCCCGCCGCCGAAGCCGCGGTCTACGCCCGCCAGTACCGCGACGACGACAAGGCGCCGAGCGCCTCGGTACTCTCCTTGAAGGACGGATC
This sequence comes from Mycobacterium sp., assembly GCF_035603715.1. GTDB lineage: Bacteria > Actinomycetota > Actinomycetes > Mycobacteriales > Mycobacteriaceae > Mycobacterium. The sequence continues at coordinate 1,232 of NZ_DATNJW010000232.1, forward strand.
AGGCGGCCGGATCGCGATGTATCAGCAGGCGCGGACCGCAGGCTCGAACGAGGCCTGGCTCGCGATCTGCCCAGCAACTCCGCAGTTGGTACAGGTCGGCGTCAAGACCGTCCTGGAAACCCTTCCCTACGGAGAGTGGAAAACGCACAGCAGAGTTTAACTAATCTTTACGCAGAGACCGAGCACGCCAACGATTTTCGATGCAGCATTTAGCGAAGATGCGGATGCCGCAAAATCGTCTTAGAATCTGCTCAACAATTACGACGCCACGTCGTAATTCCAAATAGCGAGGCAAGATACATGGACCCACAATTCGTCGACAGAGGGGTGCAGCGATGACCGCGATTGCTGAGGCGCAAGCGCCACAGCCGGGCACAGAGGCGATTTCGTCGCCTACATCGGCCGTGATCGGCATCATCGCCGGCGAGGGCGTACAGATCGGCGTTCTGCTGGACGCCAATGCCCCGGTTTCGGTGATGGTCGACCCGCTGTTGAAGGTCGTCAACGTTCGGCTCCGTGAGCTGGGCCTTGCGGCTCTGGAAGCCCCGCAGCGCGGCCGGTGGGCGTTGTGCCTGGTTGACGGCACGCCGCTGCGGGCTACCCAGTCGCTGACCGAGCAGGATGTGTACGACGGCGACCGCCTGTGGCTGCGCTTCGTCGAAGACACCGAGCACCGGTCGCAGGTCATCGAGCACATCTCGACCGCCGTCTCGGTCAACCTCAGCAAGCGGTTCTCCTCGATCAACCCGTCGGTGGCCATCCAGGTCGGTGCGGCGATGGTCGGCAGCGGTGTGCTGCTGGCGTCGCTGCTGCTCGGCTGGTTCCGCCTGCACCACGACTCCTGGGTCCCGGCGCCGTACGCCTTCGTGATCGCGGTGCTGGTGTTCACGGTGGCGCTGCTGATCCTGAACCGCGCGCACACGGTGCAGAACCGCCGCGCCGGAGACATGCTGCTGTGGAGCGGGATCGCGCCGCTTTCGGTGGCCGCCGCGTCGGCACCCCCCGGACCGGTTGGCTCGCCCCATGCCGTGATGGGTTTCGCGGTCGCCGGCGTCGCAGCGATGCTGATCATGCGGTTCACTGGCCGCCGGTTGGGAACTGGTACCGCGATCGTCACAGTGACGCTTGCGGCGACGATAGCGAGCCTGGCCCGGATGGCGTTCAACACCGGAGCGGTGACGCTGCTGACCACCATCCTGTTGGTTTGTGTGTTCGGCTACCACAGCGCGCCGGCGATGTCTCGCTGGTTGTCGGGTATCCGGCTGCCGGTCTTCCCTTCGGCCACCAGTCGCTGGGTGTTCGAGGCCCGGCCTGACCTGCCCACCACCGTGACGCACGGCGTCGACGGCGGCCGTCCGACCCTGGCCGGCCCCGAGTCCATCCAGGACGTCATCCTGCGGGCCGAGCGCGCTCGATCGTTCCTGACCGGTCTGCTGGTCGGGTTCGGAGTCCTGACGATCGTGTCCTTGGCCGGGGTTTCTGACCCCCGCACAGCGAACCGCTGGCTGCCGCTGCTGCTGGTCGCCACCACTGCCGGCTTCCTGATGCTGCGTGGACGCTCGTACGTGGACCGTTGGCAGGCAATCATTCTGGCGGTGACGTCGGTCCTGATCGTCGGCTCTGTCATCGTGCGCTACTCGCTGGTGTTGTCCTCGACGGCCGCGGTGTCCGTGACAGCCGGCCTCGCGGTCCTCATCCCGGCGGCGGGCCTGACCGCGGCGGCGACCGTGCCCAACACCATCTACAGCCCGCTGTTCCGCAAGCTCGTTGAGTGGGTTGAATACCTCTGCCTGATGCCGATCTTCCCGCTGGCATTGTGGCTGATGAATGTCTATGCAGCGATTCGCTATCGGTAGTCGGAAACTGCGGCCGCTTCGCGCGGCCGCAGTAACCGCCACCACCCTGATCGTGGCTTCGGTCGCACTGTCCGGGTCGCCCGCGTACGCGATCAACCCCCCGGGGATCGACCCGGGGGCAGTACCGCCGGACAGCGCGCCCGGACCGGGCCAGCCGATGAAGCAGAACTCGTACTGCACTGAGGTTGGGGTGTTGCCGGGCAGCGACTTTCGGATTCAGCCGAAGTACATGGACATGCTCAACCTGTCCGAGGCGTGGCGCTTCGGACGGGGTGCCGGGGTGAAGGTTGCCGTCATCGACACCGGCGTGACCCCGCACCCGCGGTTGCCGCACCTGATTCCCGGCGGCGACTACGTGATGGGCGGCGGTGACGGGCTGTCCGACTGCGACGCACACGGCACGCTCGTGGCGTCGATGATCGCCGCCTCGCCAGGTAGCGCCGGAATTCCCGAAGCGCCGGGACCGCGGCGACCACCTCCGGTTCCGACCAAGGAACCACCGCCCGTGGCGCCGCCACCACAGACGATCAGCGTGGCACCGCCTCCGCCCCAGACCATCACGATGGTCCCAGCGCCACCGCCCTCTCAGGAGGAAGGTCCGGCTCCGGCGTTCGGCGGTCCACCAGCGCAGCAGGCACCGGCAGAGCCCAAAGCGCCTGGGGCCGCGAACCAGCCCGGTGGGGGCAACCAGCCCGGTGCGGCCAACCAGCCCGGTGCGGCCAACCATGGCCACGGCAAAGCGGTGCTGCCGAGCTTCCCCGGTGGCAACCACGGCCAGGTTGTCTCGGTGGATTACCCGCGACCGGCTACGCCGCCGCCGCTGGACCCACCGCCGCCACCGGCGCCGAGCGACGCCTACAGCGGCATCGCCCCGGACGTCGACCTGATCTCAATTCGCCAGTCCAGTCAGGCTTTTGGTCTGAAGGACGCCTACACGGGCGACGAGGATCCTCAGACTCGGCAGAAGCGGGACTACATCTTCAGCATGGCACGGTCGATCGTGCATGCAGCCAACATGGGCGCACAGGTCATTAACATCTCGCAGGTGATGTGCATGAGTGCGCGCAGCCTCATCGACGCGCCTGACCTGGGTGCCGCGGTCCGTTACGCGGCGGTCGACAAAGATGCGGTCATCGTCGCAGCAGCGGGCGACACCAGTCAGCGCGACTGCAAAGAAAACCCGTTGGTAGATCCGTTGCACCCCAGCGATTCTCGTGACTGGAACGGCGTGACCACAGTGGTGACTCCGTCCTGGTTCAGCGATTATGTCTTGACCGTCGGCGCGGTGGATTCCTCCGGTACGCCGATGGACAAGCTGAGTGTCGCGGGACCGTGGGTGTCGATCGCCGCTCCGGGCACCGACGTGATCGGGCTCTCGCCGCGAGATGACAGTCTGATCAACGCGATCGAAGGCCCGGACAACTCCTTGCTGGTGCCGTCCGGAACCAGTTTCTCTACCGCGATTGTGTCCGGTGTTGCGGCTTTGGTGCGGGCGAAATATCCGCAACTGTCGTCACATCAGATCATCAACCGGTTGATTCGCACTGCAAGGGCACCTGCTCGCGGGGTGGACAACCAAATCGGCTACGGGGTTGTCGATCCGGTTGCCGCGCTGACCTGGGATGTGCCCGATGGCTCCGTCCTACCGAAAGATTCGGCGAAGCCGCTGAAGCTACCGCCGGCCCCCGCCCCGCGCAACATGGTGCCGGTGTGGGTTGCCGCCGGTGGTTTGGCTGGTGCGTTGCTGCTCGCCGGTCTGGTAGTCGGCGGAGCGGTCCTGATGAGAAGAACAGGGAGACAGGAATGAAGGCACAACGTGAGTACGGGCTGTCCCTGTCGTGGGCGCGGGTCACCACGGTGTTCCTCATTGACGTTGCGCTGCTGGTGATTGCGAGCCACCTGCCCGATTCCTGGCAGGCCGGCCGGAACCTCACCTTGTGGATCGGTGTCGGCTTAGCGGTGATCGTCACCGTCGTCGCACTGGTGACCAACGGGGGAGTGCCCGTTTCGTCGGCGCCGATCGCCCGCGTCCGGAACTGGTACGCGGACCCGGAAGCGCTGACTGTCGGTTGCACCGCGGCGGTCGATCACCGTCGCCAATTCAGCCGTGAGACGGTGGGCGTCCGCGAGTACGACGGCCAGCTGATCGCCGTGATCGCCGTCGACGGCGCGGGCGAAGCGGGCCGGCATCGCCATCGGGACGCATTGGCGGCGTCCATCCCGCTGGAGGCTGTGATCACGTCGTTGCGGCAGTTCGACGTCCGACTGGACAGCGTCGACATCGTTTCGGTGGGAACGCGTCACGGCGCCAAGGGCGTTCAGGCGGCCGTTAGCGACGAGGTCGAGGCCGGCCACGATCGACGCCCGATCGACGAGCGCAATACCTGGCTGGTGTTGCGGATGGACCCGCAGCACAACGTCAACGCCGTCGCCGCCCGCGATTCGGTGGCCTGCACTCTGGCCGCCGCCACCGAGCGGCTGGCGCACGATCTCGACGGTCGCAGCTGCGCCGCAAAGCCGCTGACCGCCGAAGAGATCATCGACGTGGACGAGGCGGTGCTGGCCGGACTACAGCCGGCCCACGTTCGCCCCTTCTGGCGTTACCTGAAAACCCCGGACGGGTTCGTGACCAGCTTCTGGGTTTCACCTGGTGACATCACCAGCGAGACCCTCGAGGAGCTGTGGCTCACCGACGCCGACGTTACCGTCATGACGATCCGCATCATCGCAGAGGGTCACGAGGCCGACGTATCGGTGTGGGTGCGCTACCACAGCGACAAGCGTCTGCGTAAAGAGGCTTTCAGCGGACTGAACCGGCTGACCGGGCGCCAACTGGGCGCGGTGGCGGCCAGCCTGCCCGCGCCGACGTCGCGCCGCCCGCTGCCGATGCCGAGTCGCACCTTCGGTCACCACGAGGAGATCCTGGTCCCGGTTGGCGCGGTGGCCGCGACTCAGGCAAGCGGCGCCGAAGCCTTACGATGAGAGAATGACCCGACCGCAGACCAACGCGCCGGACTCCCGCAACGCGATGGTCGCGGGGCTTCTTGCGTCCGGAATTTCGGTCAATGGGCTTCAGCCCAGCCACAATCCGCAAGTGGCCCTGCGCATGTTCACGACGGCCACCAGTCTGGACCCGCAGATGTGCGACGCCTGGCTGGCCCGGCTGCTGGCCGGCGACCAGAGCCTCGAGGTGCTCACCGGCGCATGGCAATCCGTCAAGACGTTCGGCTGGGAGATCCGGCGCTTGGGTTTAACCGAGTTGGAGTTCCGGCCCGAGATCTCCGACGGAATGTTTTTGAAGCTGGCGGTCACCAGTGTGGAGTCGCTGGCCGCCGGCTATGCCGCGGCTCTCACCGAAGCGAAGCGGTTCCCCGAGGCCGCGGAGTTGTTGGATTCGATTACGCCCAAGCATGCCTCCGATGAAGAGCTGATCAAGTACGTGCGCGGGCTGCTGCACTTTCGCACCGGACGCTGGCCGGACGTGCTGGTCCAGTTCCCGCCCGGGGCCGGCTGGCGTCATCCCGAACTGAAAGCCGCCGGCGCGGCGATGGCCACGACTGCGCTGGCGTCGCTCGGGGTGTTCGAAGAAGCGACCCGCCGTGCGCAGGAAGCGATCGAGGGCGACCGGGTGCCCAGTGCGGCCAACGTCGCGATGTACACCCAGGGAATGTGCTTCCGGCACATGGGTCGCGAAGAGGACGCGGTGGAATGCCTGCGCCGGGTCTATTCCCGGGATGCGAAATTCGCGCCGGCACGCGAGGCGTTGGACAACGCCAGCTACCGACTGGTGCTCACCGACCCGGAAACGATTGAGGCCAGGACGGATCCGTGGGACGCGGACAGCGCGCCGACCCGCGAGCAGGCGGAGGCCGCGCGCCACGCCGAGATGGCCAAGAAGTACTTGGACGAAGGCGATGCCGAGCTCAACGCGATGCTCGGCATGGACCAGGCCAAGCGGGAAATCAAGCTGATCAAGTCGACGACAAAGGTGAACCTGGCCCGCGCGAAAATGGGCCTCCCGGTTCCGGTTACGTCGCGGCACACGTTGTTACTGGGGCCTCCCGGCACGGGCAAGACGTCTGTGGCGCGGGCGTTTTCCAAGCAGCTGTGCGGTTTGACCGTGCTACGCAAGCCGCTGGTGGTGGAGACGAGCCGCGCAAAGTTGTTGGGCCGCTACATGGCTGACGCCGAGAAGAACACCGAGGAGATGCTCGAGGAGGCCCGGGGCGGGGCGGTCTTCTTCGATGAGATGCACAACCTGCACGAGAGTGGCTACTCCACCGGCGACGCGTACGGCAACGCGATCATCAACACCTTGCTGCTCTACATGGAGAACCACCGCGACGAGCTGGTGGTCTTCGGTGCCGGGTATGCCAAGGCCATGGACAAGATGCTGGAGGTCAACCAGGGTCTGCGACGCCGGTTCTCCACCGTCATCGAGTTCTACAGCTACAACCCGAAAGAGCTCATCGCGCTGACCCAGTTGATGGGTCGGGAGAACGAAGACGTGATCACCGACGACGCCGTCGACGTACTGCTGCCGGCCTACACCAGGTTTTATGAGGACGAGACGATCTCCCAAGAGGGCGATTTGATCCGCGGGATCGACACGTTGGGCAACGCCGGCTTCGTCCGGAACGTCGTTGAAAAGGCTCGCGATCACCGCAGCTTCCGCCTCGACGACGAGGATCTCGATGCGGTGTTGGCCAGTGATGTCGATGAGTTCAACGACGACCAACTACGCCGATTCAAGGAATTGACCCGCGACGACCTCGCCGAGGCGCTCAGCGCCGCGGTCGCGGAGAAGAAGAGCGACCCGGCGTAGTTCAGGCTTGATTCCAAGTTCCGGCCAGTCTTTACGGCATCCTGCCCCTCGGCGCTGCCGTCATGATTTATGAACAGCCACAACGGGTCTCAATCGACGGGCACATTCCGGCAGTGAGCGCTTACTCGACTCGTGCCTATGCGCTAAGTTGACTCGGTCCGAATTCGGTGGAACTATGGCTCTTGCAAGCACCTCGCTAGGTGAGGCGTCTGCACGGATACAGGCCACTGACCTCGAACGTCGAAAGACGCCCAGGGTCAGGACAGCTCCTCCCGGCTTAAGGGTTGAGCCCAAGTGGCTTCCGGCCTTGCATTTTTTGTAGGCCCGGATACGCCGTGCAGTGCCAAAGCTCTGTCGAGAGGGGTGCGGCGACCGGCTCATCTGCCGGGTCCGCCTCGTCCCGTGTGCACCGTGTAGGCAACCCTGTGTGCCCTGGCCGCGAGGAGGTGAGGCGAAGTGAGTCCGAGCGACAGTCCGTATCCAAGACCGATGACCATTTCGTACGGATCCGACCCCGGCAACACAATTTCTATCTGAAACGGCCTGTGCCGCTTCGATTAACACGCGCGAAGCCTTGATGCGCGCGTGGTCTTGACGTGCTACCAGCACGGTTGCCGCGGGTTCAGCCTGCTTTCCGCAAGGAGAACCCCAATGACTTTTGTGACGACGCAGCCGGAAATCATGGCAGCCGCAGCCGGCCAGCTGACCGGCATCGGCACGGAACTGAGCGCACATAATGCTGCGGCGATGGTGCCGACGACGAGTGTGACCCCGGCGGCGGCCGACGAGGTATCGGCTTTGACCGCAGCACAGTTCGCCTCCCATGCCGCGGTATACCAGGCGGTATGCGCCCACGCGGCAGCGGTGCACGAACTCTTCGTCGGCACCTTGGGCGCCAGCGCAGATTCCTACGCGGCCACCGAAGCCGCCAACGCAGGCTCGGCTATCTGAAAGGAGTATCACGATGAGTGCAGTCTTCGACTTCGGCGCATTCCCGCCGGAAGTGAACTCCGCCAAGATGTATGCGGGCCCGGGATCGACATCGCTGCGGTCTGCCGCCGCGGCCTGGGACGGCCTGGCGTCCGAGTTGCGTTCGCAGGCGGCCAATTACGCCTCGGTCGTGTCGAACCTGACCGGCGAAGGTTGGCGAGGTGGGGCGTCGACGGCTATGGCGGCCGCGGCCGCTCCGTACACGGCGTGGATGAACACGACCGCAGCGCAAGCCGAGCAGACCGCCCACCAGGCGATGGCGGCCGCGTCCGCGTACGAGGCTGCGTTTGGGATGACCGTGCCGCCGCCGGTGATTGCGACCAACCGGACTCAGTTGGCGTCGCTGGTCGCGACGAACCTGCTCGGGCAGAACGGGCCGGCGATCGCGGCCACCGAGGCGCAGTACGGCCAAATGTGGGCACAAGACGCCGCCGCGATGTACGGCTATGCCGCACAGTCGGCGATAGCGACCAAGGTGCCGTCGTTCACTACTGCGCCGCAGACGACGACATCCGGCCCGCTCGCCGGACAAGCGGCTGCGGCCACCCAGGCCACCGGCACGAGCACGCAGGCGTCGTTGTCGCAACTGACATCTGCGGTGCCCACGACGCTGCAGGGAATGTCCACGCCGGCGACCTCCACGTGGTCGTCTACGTCCGGACTTTCCGGGCTCGACGGCCTGCTGAGCGGTGGCTCCTCCGGGAACTCTCAACTCGACAGCTTCTGGAGCACCTGGGGACCGAATGCAAACATCTGGAACACCTTGACGTCGACCGGCACCTTCAACCCGGCGCAGATCGCCCAGACCGTGACGAGTTCAAGCTTCTTGGGGCCCGCCGCCTTGACGGGAAGCCCAGGGCTGAGCGGGGTCTCGCCGCTGAGCATGGCGGCAGGCCTCGGCTCGGGCGGGCATGGAGTTTCCGGCCTGACCGGACTCGGCGGTGCCGGCTCATCGATGTCGGCAAGCCTCGGCCAAGCCACATCCGTCGGACCTTTGTCGGTGCCGCCGAGCTGGTCTGCGGCGGCTCCGTCCGCGCCGTCGCCCGTCGCCTCGGCGTTGGGCGGCAGCCCGTTGGCCGCGCCTCCCGAGGTCGCGACCGGCGTTCCGGGCGTCGCCCCGGCAGGTGCCGCAATGGGCGCCCGGGCCGGAGCAACAACCGGCATCGTGGACAACCGGTTCCTCATCCGCCCGCCGATGGTCCCGTCATGGGCGAACGTCGGATAACGGAATTAGCTATAGCCAACCACCACAACATATTTCGACGAATTGGAGAAAGATATGCCTACCCGTTTTATGACTGACGACTCCGCCGTCGGCGTCAGCTTGGCCTAACACCTTGGGCGGCAGCCATATTGCCGCACATCTGCCACGACCAACCGACTGGCGCGCCGAGGAGGGTTACCCACCATGACCACGTTAGACCGCGAGAGCATCGACGCCCCGTCACGCACCGCAGTGCTGGACAGCGCCCACCTTGGCGACATCGAGGGCGCGCTGGGCCGGATCAGATTGAGCGACAACGATCGTCCGCGCACGCTCAAAACGCGACTCGCCACCCTGCTGGCGATCGTCGGACCTGGCCTGATCGTGATGGTCGGCGACAACGACGCGGGTGGTGTTGCAACCTATGTGCAGGCCGGGCAGAACTACGGGTACAGCCTGCTGTGGGTGCTGCTGCTGTTGATCCCGGTGCTCGTCGTCAACCAGGAAATGGTGGTCCGACTCGGTGCCGTCACCGGCGTCGGGCATGCGCGGTTGATCAACGAACGGTTCGGCCGGGGCTGGGGCTGGTTTTCTGTCGGTGATCTGTTTCTGCTGAATTTCCTCACTCTGATAACGGAATTCATCGGCATCACACTGGCCGCCGACTACATCGGCATACCGCGATACGTGGTAGTCCCGTTCGCCGCGATAGTCCTGATCGTCATCATGGCCACCGGCAGCTTCCGGCGCTGGGAGCGCGCGATGCTGGTTTTCATCACCATCACGCTGTTGCAGATTCCGATGCTGATGATGTCGCATCCGCACTGGGGACATGCGGCGAAATCCTTTCTCATACCGGGTGTGGCCGGCGGTTTCACGTCCGATGCGGTGCTGTTGATCATCGCCATCGTCGGCACCACGGTGGCGCCATGGCAGCTGTTCTTCCAGCAGTCCAACGTCGTTGACAAGCGCATCACGCCGCGCTTCATCGGCTACGAGCGAATCGATACCACCTTGGGTGCCTTCGTCGTGGTGATCGGCGGGGCCGCGTTGATGATGACCGGCGACTGGGCTGCACGCGCCACAAATAGCCGCGGAAGCTTCGTCGACGCCGGCGTACTGGCGCACCTGTTGGGCCAGCACGGCTCGGCGCTCGGATCGGTCTTCGCCATCGTGCTTCTCGACGCCTCCATCGTCGGGGCGGCGGCGGTCACCCTGGCGAGCAGCTACGCGTTCGGTGATGTGTTCGGCCTCAAGCATTCGCTGCATCGAGGCCTCGCCGACGCAAGGCCGTTCTACCTGTCCTACGCCGTGATGGTGATCATCGCGGCCGCGGTTGTGTTGATTCCCGGCGCCCCACTGGGTCTGATCACCACCGGTGTGCAGGCGCTGGCCGGACTGCTCTTGCCGAGCGCCAGCGTATTCTTGCTGCTGCTGTGCAATGACCGGGAAGTGTTGGGCCCTTGGGTGAATCGACCGTGGCTCAATGTGGTTGCCGGCATCATCGTGAGTGGACTGTTGCTGTTGTCCGGAATCCTGATGGCAACGACCATGTTTCCCAACCTCGACATTGTCTCGATCTCCGTCGGCCTTTGCGTGACCTTCGCTGTCTGCGCCGGGGCCACGTTCACCATGCTGTGGTGGAGGGGGCGACAGCGACCGAGACCACCAGTGCTCGAACAGCTCTCCGATGCATTGGACCGAGCCGATCGGGAGTCGTGGCGAATGCTGCCCCTGGAGCTGCTGAAGCCGGTTACCTGGTCCGTCGGCACTCGAGTTGGCATGCTGGCGTTGCGCGGATATCTCTTGATCGGGGCGATCCTGTTGGCAGTCAAAGCTATCCAACTCGGCAGTACCTGAACCTGTCGCGCCGCCGAGGTGAGCGGATCACGCTACCGGCGTGGTAACGCACCAATCGCGCGCAATGTCGTCCACACTGAATAGTTACCGCAGTTCGGAGGAAAGGAGGGCCGCGTCATGCAAACACTGACTATCGCTGAATTTGCGCTGCGGTTGGGGGTCGGGCTCGGCTGCGGTGCCCTTATCGGCATTGAGCGGCAATGGCAGGCGCGAAGAGCTGGACTGCGCACCAACGCACTGGTGGCCACCGGTGCGACGTTGTTCGTGCTCTACGCGGTCGTGACCAACGACAGCAGCCCGACCAGGGTGGCGTCGTATGTGGTGTCTGGAGTCGGCTTCCTCGGTGGGGGTGTGATCCTGCGTGAGGGATTCAATGTGCACGGACTCAACACCGCGGCGACGCTGTGGTGTTCGGCCGCGGTCGGCGTATTGGCGGCCGGCGGGCACTTCCTCTTCGCCCTGATCGCCACCGGTGCCATCCTCGCAATTCACCTACTCGGGCGACCGCTGGGCCACCTGATCGACCGCGACAACGTGGTGGAGGAGGACGAGGACGATCAGCCGTACCAAGTGCAGTTGATCTGTCGGCGGAAGTCCGAAAAGTACGCGCGTGCACAGATTGTCCAGCACACCAGCGGGGGCGACTTCGTGCTGCGCGGCATCCACACCGGGCGCGCGGGGGAGGACAGTGTCGCTTTGACCGCATACCTGCTCAGTGACAGGCACGCGCCGGCCCGTCTGGAGGAGCTCGTGGCGGACTTGTCGCTGCAGGAGGGCGTTCAGGCCGTGCACTGGTATGCCGGTGACCAGGACGACCCGATGCCACGTGCCCCGCTCGCGGACTAGCGTGGCCAGATTTCGAACACAGGGCACCGACGTCATAAACTGTGAGACGTGAATGCCATCGCCGGTTTTCTCTCCGTTCTGCCGGAGCAGATGCGAGACCCGGTGTTGTTCGCGATTCCGTTCTTTCTCTTGCTGCTGATTCTGGAGTGGACGGCAGCCCGCAAACTCGAACGCATCGAGCGGGAGACCAACACGCACGAGGCCGGCGCCGGTCAATCGGGACGCCCGAATTCAGGTGCGTATCTGACCGCCGACTCGTGGGCCAGCATTCGGATGGGGCTCATTTCGGTGGCCACCACTGCGGGCTGGAAATTCATCGCCGTACTCGGCTACGCCGCGATCTACGCCTACCTGGCTCCCTGGCACCTGTCGACGACGCGTTGGTACACCTGGGTGATTGCGATCCTCGGTGTCGACTTGCTTTATTACTGCTATCACCGCAGCGCGCACCGGATTCGGCTGATCTGGGCCACCCATCAGGCCCACCACTCCAGCCAGTACTTCAATTTCGCCACCGCGCTGCGCCAGAAGTGGAACAACAGCGGCGAGATCCTGATGTGGATTCCGTTGCCGCTGTTGGGTATTCCGCCATGGATGGTTTTCTGCAGCTTCTCGGTCAACCTGATCTACCAATTCTGGGTGCACACCGAACGGATCGGCAGAATGTGGGCGCCTTTTGAATTCGTCTTCAACACGCCGTCTCATCACCGCGTGCACCACGGCATGGATGCTGAATACCTCGACAAGAACTATGGCGGGATTTTCATCGTCTGGGATCGGCTGTTCGGCACCTTCCGGCAAGAGACATTCCGTCCGCACTATGGGCTGACCAAACAGGTGGATACCTTCAACGTCTGGAAGCTGCAGACCCACGAATACCTTTCTATCGCCAGAGATTTCCGGTCGGCAACGCGCTTGCGCGACCGGCTCGGTTACGTCTTCGGGCCTCCGGGCTGGCTGCCGGCATCCGTCACCCGACCCGCTGCCGCAGCCGCCCCGCTGACGCCGTCGCGGTAGTCACCGAAGCTTCGGTGAGCCCTTGTTCATCCAGCGTTTTTATTACGGCGAGCCGAAAGCCCCCATGGCTAAGCCAAGATCAGTAAATTCAACGGCAAGGCCGGTATCCGCCAGGCCGCGATGACGAGGAGGAATGCAGTGGGAGACACGCTCACCGAGGGACAAAAACTTGTCAAAGGTGAATCGCTTACCTCGAGCAACGGGGCCTACACCCTGACGTTGCAAGACGACGGCAACCTGGTCCTGGCATCGCGCGGCCACGCGATCTGGGCGTCGGGGACCAACGGAGAGGACGTTGTCCGCGCCGAGGTCCAGAGCGACGGTAACTTCGTCTTGTACACCGCCGACAAACCGGTGTGGCACACCGACACCAAGGGCAAGAAGAACGTGCGTCTCGTCCTGCAGGACGACCGCAATCTGGTGCTGTACTCCGCCGACGGGTCGGCTTGGTCGACCAAGACCGAAACCGACGCCCCGCCGCCGCCCGAGCCCGAAGCCGCCGCGCCGGCAGCTGCGGAAGAGCCGGCTGTCGAGGAGGCTGCCGCCTCCGAGCCTGAGCCCGAAGCCGCGCGCACCTACACCGTCGAGTCCGGCGACACGTTGTGGGCCATTTCCGAGCGGTTCTACGGCGACGGCAGCAAGTACCAGATCATCGCCGATGCCAGTGGCATCCCCAACCCGGACCTGATCCAGCCCGGACAGGTGCTGACTATTCCTTGATCGCGAGGGGGAGCGCGTCGGCCCGTAATTCGGCCGATGCGCTCCCAACCGAACGGCTCTGCGGCATCATCTCGCCTAATGTTTGTTAGGTAGCCAAATAGCCGGCCGGTGCAGCTCCGGCCTCGACGGATCGGAGTCGACGGTGCGCCGTTCGGCAATCCGCGCGTTCGGCGCGACGGTTACCGCCATGCTGGCGGCCGTCGGCCTACCCGCCGGCGCCAACGCCGAGCCCATTCTGGTGTTTCCCGGAATGGAGATTCACCAGGGCCCACACCTGTGCACCCTGGGTTATGTCGACGCGAGAATGCGGGTGGCGTTCACCGCCGGCCATTGCCGGGGCGACGGCCCGGTGTTCGATAAGGACAACAAGATCATCGGCAACCTCGCGACGTTCCGCGACAACACACCGAACGGCGCATTCGTCAAAACCGACCAGCAGGTCGACGACTACGAGTCGATCGTGCTGGCGCCCGACGTCGCAGTGAACAACGTCCTCCCGGGAGGGCGCGTATTGGAGTCGGATCCAGGGCTGGTCGTCACACCCGGCGAACCCATCTGCCATTTCGGCGTGGTCACCGGCGAGAGCTGCGGAACCGTCGAAAGCGTCAACAACGGCTGGTTCACCATGGGGCATGGCGCCATCAGCCAGCAAGGCGACTCCGGCGGCCCGTGCTACCTCACCAACGGCCCCGGACCCGCCCGGATAGTCGGCATCTTCAACAGCGTGTGGGGCGGATTCCCGGCGGCTGTGTCATGGCAGTCCACCACCCAGCAGATCCGCCAGGACGTGGGCGTCGGCGGTCCGGCGATCTAGCTATCGGCCGAGATCGGCCAGCACGAAAACCGGTATCGACGGTGCCGCCGCGCGCACCTGCTCATCGCTGGAATCCGGTGTCAGCCCGGCGATATGCCCTTTCACCTCCCAGAACCACTTGTCCAGGTACCGGCGGAGCAGCTCGGGCTTCGCCGCGTCATCCACTTCGATGGCTCTGACGTTGTGGAACCGCCAGCGGGGTCCCATTTCGATTTCGCCGGCGGCCCTGACATTGCGCACCCATTGGGTGGTGCCGCGCGGGGACACCAGATAGTCGACGCCGTCCACGGTCAGCACATTGATCACCACACTGCGAAGTTGGCCGGTGTTGCGACCGCGCACGCGAAGGGCCCTGGTACCGGCGATGCTGATCCCGACCTCGGCCAACCAGCGGATCAGCGTGTTGGCGGCTTTGGCCGCGGCGTGTGGCTCGTCATAACGCACCGACATGTTGCATCCTTTCGGGAAATCCATCAGAGAGCACTGCTCTCGTTGCCAATGACCATGACACACCGGGCGTGGAAAAACAAGAGCACTGTTCTCTGTCGTGTCAAAATGGGCAGATGCCCAGGCGTCGCGACTCGCGTGAGCGCATCGAAGCGCAGATCATCGAGCTGGGCCGACGCCATTTGGTGGAGCATGGTGCCGCCGGGTTATCACTGCGCGCCATCGCCCGCGACCTGGGAATGGTGTCGTCGGCGGTGTACCGGTACGTCTCCAGCCGCGACGAGTTGCTGACATTGTTGCTGGTCGACGGTTATTCCGCGCTCGCCGACGCGGTGGATCGCGCCCGCGACGCCATGTCGGAAGTGTGGAGCGACGACGTTGTCGCGATCGCGCACGCGGCCCGCGACTGGGCGATCGCGCACCCGGCCAGCTGGGCGCTGCTGTACGGCAGCCCGGTACCCGGGTACCACGCACCGGCCGATCGAACGGTCGGCCCCGGCACGCGTGTGGTCGGCGCGTTGTTCGACGCGGTGGCCGCCGGTATCGCGACCGGCGACATCAAGCTGACGAATCAGCCTGCGCCACAACCGATATCATCAGACTTTGAACGACTCCGGCAGGAGTTCGGATTTCCCGGCGACGATTCCGTCATCGCCAAATGCTTCGTGATCTGGGCGGGCGTGGTGGGCGCGATCAGCCTCGAGGTGTTCGGGCAGTATGGCGTCGACACGCTGAGCAACCCGCAGACGGTGTTCGACACCCAGATACGACTGTTGGTCGGCGTGCTCAATCAATCCGATGTCGGCGCGCCGCCGTTCGGGGTCGCGACGACGAATTAGAACGTGTTCAGCACGAACTTCGGCGCAGCAAACGCCTTGCGGTGGCAACATCATTTCCGGTGGTTTCTGCCGGGGCGGACGCTGAGTTATCCTGCGATGCGATGAGCCTCTCATTCGGATCACCGGTCCAAGTCGCCTGGGTGACGAACGACGTGAATGCCACGGAAACGGCTCTCACCGGGCTATTAGGCGTCAAGAAGTGGGTGCGACTGCCCGACATCCACTTCGCGCCGGACACCTGCAGCTACCTCGGCAGCCCCGCCGATTTCGTCGCCAACATCTCGCTGAGCTACCTCGGCGACATGCAGCTCGAGCTGATCGAACCGGTCCGCGGCCCTAATATCTATAGTGACATTCTGCGGGCCGGCGGGCCGGGTCTGCACCACATCTGCGTCGAGGCCGATACCCTCGAGGACTTCGACGCCGCGCTGGCCTGGGCCGTCGAACAAGGGGCCACGGTGCCACAACAGGGTGTGATGCCCGGCGGCCTCCGGTTCGCCTATATGTCCGCCCCGCAATACGGGGTTCCGTTTTTGGAGATCGCGCATTTCTCCGCCGAGATGCGCCAGTTCTTCGACTACATCAAGCAGGAGCAGCGCCAATGAGTACGACTGACATCCCAACAACATTGAGCGCCGACGACGTCACGTCGTGGTCGGATGAGGTCGACGTTGTGGTGCTCGGCTTCGGCATCGGGGGTGGGTGCGCGGCGGTCAGCGCGGCCGCCGCGGGCGCACGAGTGCTGGTGCTGGAGCGAGCGGCAGCAGCAGGGGGCACGACCGCGATGGCCGGCGGGCACTTCTACCTGGGCGGCGGCACCGCGGTTCAGGAAGCGACCGGCCATCCCGACTCGGCCGAGGAGATGTACAAGTATCTGGTCGCGGTGTCTCGTGAACCCGATCACGAGAAGATCCGCGCCTACAGCGACGGCAGCGTCGAACACTTCAATTGGTTGGAAGACTTGGGTTTTCAGTTCGAGCGAAGCTTCTACCCAGGCAAGGTGGTTGTCCCGCCCGGCACCGAAGGTTTGAGCTACACCGGCAACGAAAAGGTATGGCCGTTCTGCGAGCAGGCCATTCCCTCGCCGCGCGGGCATTCCGTGCCGGTGCCAGGCGAGCTGGGCGGTGCGTCGATGGTCATCGATCTGTTGGTCAAACGCGCCGACGAGCTGGGCGTGCAGTTCCGATACGAGACCGGAGCAACCAATCTGATCCTGAACGCCGACGGCACCGTGGTGGGCGTCGCCTGGAAGCATTTCGGCGAAACCGGTGCGGTCAAAGCCAAGTCGGTCATCATCGCCGCCGGCGGCTTCGCGATGAATCCCGAGATGGTCGCCGAACACACTCCCGAGCTGGGCAAGCCGCGACGCACCAAACATCACGGGCTGGTGGCGCCGTACATCTTGGGTAACCCCAACGATGACGGGCTCGGTCTGCGGATGGGTGTATCGGCAGGAGGGGTCACCGAGAACATGAACGAAAAGTTCATCACCGCGGCTGCCTATCCGCCCGAGGTTCTGTTGACGGGTGTGATCGTGAACAGGGACGGCAAACGCTTCGTCGCCGAGGACTCTTACCATTCGCGCACATCGGCTTTCGTGCTGGAGCAACCCGAGCAGACCGCGTACTTGATCGTCGACGAAGCACACACCGAGATGCCGGCCATGCCGCTGATCAAGTTCCTCGACGGCTACGAGACGATCGCCGAACTGGAGACCGCGCTCGGCATTCCCGCGGGCAACGTCGCCGCGACGCTGAAGCGCTACAACGAATTCGCGGCAAACGGCGAGGACCCCGATTTCCACAAGCAGCCGGAATATGTTGCGCCGCAGGCTAATGGACCGTGGGCCGTGTTCGACCTGTC
>NZ_DATNJW010000233.1:0-6714 GCF_035603715.1 Mycobacterium sp.
CGTCGGCGATCGCGGTGGCCATCGGCACGCTGATGCCCAGCACCTCGTCGGTGGTGGTCACGCCCTGGGTGGACCCGTAGCCGACGATGACGCCGGCTGCGCCCGTACGCATCAGGTGCAGCGCGGTTCGGTGGTCGAGTACGCCACCGGCTACCACCGGAACGTCGAGTTCGGAGATGAAGGTCTTGAGGTTCAGCGGCTCGCCGTGGCTGTCGACACGTTCGGCCGAGACGATGGTGCCCTGGATGACCAGCAGGTCGATGCCCGCCGACAGCAGCGCGGGTGTCAGCGCCTGGGCGTTCTGCGGGCTCACCCGGACCGCTGTGGTCACCCCGGCCTCGCGGATGCGAGCCACCGCAGCACCCAGCAGTTCGGGGTCCAGCGGCGCGGCGTGCAGCTGCTGCAGCAGCCGGATGGCCGCCGACGGCTCGGGTTCTTTGGCCGCCGCCTCGATGACCTGGGCGACCTTGGCTTCGACGTCAGCGTGGCGGCCGATCAGCCCTTCGCCGTTGAGCACGCCCAGCCCGCCGAGCCGACCGAGTTCGATGGCGAACTCCGGCGACACCAGGGCATCGGTCGGATGCGCGACGATCGGAATCTCGAACCGGTAGGCGTCGAGCTGCCAGGCCGTCGTGACGTCCTGCGAGGAGCGGGTGCGTCGCGACGGCACGATACTGATTTCGTCGAGTTCGTAAGTGCGCCGGGCTGTTCTGCCCATGCCGATCTCAACCATGTCACGCATGAGTGGTCCTTCGATCAGTTCACCGGGCGTAGTAGTTGGGCGCTTCGGCGGTCATCGTGATGTCGTGCGGATGGCTTTCCTTCAAACCTGCCGCGGTGATCCGCACGAATTGCGCGTGCTGCAAACCTTCGATGGTATCGGCGCCGGTGTAGCCCATCGCGGCACGCAATCCGCCGGTGAGCTGATGGATCACCGACGACAGCGGCCCGCGGAACGGCACTCGGCCTTCGATGCCCTCGGGCACCAGCTTGTCCTCGGACAGCACGTCGTCCTGGAAATAGCGGTCCTTGGAGTAAGACTTGGCCTCTCCCCTACCCTGCATGGCGCCCAGCGACCCCATGCCGCGGTAGCTCTTGTACTGCTTGCCGTTGACGAAGATCAGGTCGCCGGGCGCCTCGGCGGTACCGGCGAGCAGCGATCCCAGCATCGTCGTGGACGCGCCGGCTGCCAGCGCCTTGGCGATGTCGCCGGAGTACTGCAGTCCGCCGTCGGCGATCACCGGCACACCGGCCGGCCCGCAGACCGCCACCGCTTCCAGGATCGCGGTGATCTGTGGTGCCCCGACACCGGCCACCACGCGGGTGGTGCAGATCGACCCGGGACCAACGCCGACTTTGACCGCGTCGGCGCCGGCCTCGACCAGCGCGGCGGCCGCCGACCTGGTTGCGACATTGCCGCCGACGACCTCGACCCGATCGCCGACCTCGGCCTTCAGCTGGGCGACCATGTCGAGCACCAACCGGTTGTGGGCGTGCGCGGTGTCGACCACCAGCAGGTCGGCGCCGGCGTCGGCCAGCGTCATCGCCCGCACCCAGGCGTCGTCGCCGACCCCGACCGCGGCACCGACCAGCAATCGGCCGTCGCTGTCCTTGGTCGCCAGCGGATGCTGTTCGGTCTTGACGAAGTCTTTGACGGTGATCAGACCGGTCAGCCGCCCGTGGCCGTCGACGATCGGCAGCTTCTCGATCTTGTGCCGGCGCAGCAGGCCCAGCGCCGCGTCCGCGCTGACGCCCTCCTGGGCGGTGATCAACGGGGCCTTGGTCATCACCTCGCCGACGTGCTTGGACTGGTCGACCTCGAAGCGCATGTCGCGGTTGGTGATGATGCCCACCAGCTGGCCCGCACCCTCGATGACCGGTAGACCGGAGATCCGGAACCGGGCACACATGGCGTCTACCTCGGCCAGTGTGTTCTCCGGGTGGCAGGTCACCGGGTTGGTGACCATGCCGGCCTCAGAGCGCTTCACGGTTTCGACCTGTCCGGCCTGCTCGGAGATCGGCAGGTTGCGGTGCAGCACGCCGATGCCGCCGGAGCGGGCCATCGCAATCGCCATCCGGGACTCGGTGACGGTGTCCATCGCCGAGCTGACCAGCGGGACCTTCAACCGGATCTTCTTGGTGAGCCGGCTGGACGTGTCGGCGTTGGCTGGCACCACATCGGACGCAGCCGGCAGCAGCAGGACGTCGTCGAACGTCAGTCCCAGCATCGCGATCTTCTGCGGGTCGTCACCGCCGGTCGGTACCGGATCGTCCGGGAAACCACCCACCCGGGGATACGACGTGACAATCAGGTCGCCGCTGCCTTCGAGACGGGACAAGCCAGATGACATTGCCGGGGCCTCCCATATGCGCGCGGAGTGAGAATGCCATCCTATCGGCTCGCCCGACCACCGCCGACGACGCGCGCCGGAGAAGGCGCAACATGGGGCTTCGGCCGCTGACCACCCGCGCCGCTGAAGGCTCCGCGAGGTGGCGACATGGGGGTTGGGCCGCGGGGTATCGCTGGCGTGATGACCGCCCTGCTGCGTAATGTGGAGCCGTGCGCGACTACCTTCCGCCCGGTTTGCCGCCCGACCCGTTTGCCGACGACCCCTGCGATCCGTCGGCTGCATTGGACGCGGTCGAACCCGGTCAACCGCTGGACCCCCAGGAGCGGATGGCGGTCGAGGCCGATCTGGCCGATCTGGCGGTGTACGAGGCTTTGTTGGCGCACAAAGGTATTCGCGGCCTGGTGGTGTGTTGCGACGAGTGTCAGCAGGACCACTATCACGACTGGGACATGTTGCGCGCCAACCTACTTCAGCTGCTGGTCGACGGCACCGTGCGTCCGCACGAGCCGGCCTACGACCCCGAGCCCGATTCCTACGTGACCTGGGATTACTGCCGCGGGTATGCCGACGCCTCGCTCAACGAGGCCACCACGGACACCGAGGGCTTTCACGGGCGCCGCTGAGCGGCTCCCTCTTCTCTACGACTGAGTCCGCCTAGCCACCAAACAAGTTGGGCGCAACCGTGATTACCGGATCGTCCGGCGGGATCAGCTCCACGGTGGCTGTTGCGCTGACCGCCGGGGCGGTGCCCGGCAGTGCGTTGGATGGCGTCGGCGCTCCACGGTCGCGGCTGGCGACCTTCGCGTTCAACAGGTTCACCTTGTCGATGAGCCCCTGCTTGCGGCCGTTGTCCTTGACCGTCCGCACGTGCGCGCCGACCGCGGCCAATTTGTCCTGAGCCTGATCCCATTGGCCGAGGGCGATCATTTGCCGAACCTGGTCCAAGTCGGTCTCGGCGGATACGGCGATCTGGTCGTCGTGCACGGACGCGGGCTCCCCGAACAGCATCCCGAATCCCGCGACACCGAGGACGGCCGCGGCCAACGCGCTGACCAGGGCTGTCCGGCGCCGGGCACGCCGGCGCGCTCCCAGCCCGCGGTTCAGCACCGCCACCGCGTCCTGCTCCGGACACACCCCGCGGGGCCCCTGCACCCTCAGCTCGTCGCGCCAGTCCTCCAGCAGCCCGGCCAGCGCCCGGTCCCCGGTATCGCCGGGGTCGCCGACATCGACGAAATCGACCGGCTCGCGTCTGGCCAAGGCGTCGACGAACCGCTCGCTGCGCGCGACCGCATCCGGATCGGGCTGATCAAAAGGTGTGACAAACGGGTCAGACATAATCTCGTCCTGCCGCGGCGATCGCGGATTTCAGCCGCGCCAACGCGCGGTGTTGGGCAACTCGCACCGCACCGGCGGTGCTTCCGACAGCGGCGGCGGTCTCCTCGGCGCTCATACCGACGACCACCCGCAGGATCAGGATCTCGCGTTGCTTGTCCGGCAAAATCTCGAGCAACTCGCTCATCCTGGTGACGGAGTCGGCGTCGATCGCCACCTGCTCGGGACCGGGCTCGGCCGACCAGCGTTCCGGAACGGACTCCGTGGCGTAGGAAAGATCGCGGCCGACGGCACGGTACGCGTCGGCCACCTTGTGCGCGGCGATGCCGTACACGAAAGCCAAGAACGGGCGGCCGCGGTCGCGATAGCGCGGCAGCGCCATGACGGCGGCCAAGCAAACCTCCTGTGCCACATCATCGGCCGACAGACCGCTGCGTTCGAAGGCGCCAACTCGGGCGCGGCAGTATCGGACCACGATCGGCCGGATCGTCTCCAGCACCTCCCGAAGCGCGTCTCGATCGCCGGCTACAGCGTCGGCAACAACAGCGTCGAGACGTTCCTCCTGTGTTGTCATCGACGGCAACATCTCCAGCGTTACGAACCGGCTATCGTCCGATTCGATGGGACTTCATTACGACCATAGTGACCCAGCAATACTTAGAGCTTCCGCCAGGCTCCGCCCCAGTGCTCTACGCGGCGGGCGCAGTCGTCGCGGAGGTCTCGCAATTCCGCGATCCGGGTCGGGGTCTCCGTGCCGAGGTCGACGAGTAAGCAGGCCACCGCCCAGCGCAGCGGCACCAGCCCCAATTGGCCGTTGAGCTCCAGCGCCGCGTCGGCAACATCCCGCGCCCGCTCGAGCGCGCCGAAGCTGCACAGCGCCGCGGCCAGCACCACCTGGCTCTTGGCACGGTGCCGCGCCGAGCCGTCCAGCGTCGTCGCAGCCAGCTCGACCGCCACCTCCGCGTTGCGGACTGCGTTGCCGCCATCACCGCCGGCCATCGCCAGCTCAGCCGCGACCCAGGCCTTTCGTATCGCCAGCCGGGGCGGCGCCTGCGCAACGAACGGGTCCGCCCGCTGCAGCAGCGCCGCCGCGGCGGCCAGCCGCCCGACACCCAGCGCGTCGGCGGCGAGCCCGGTCAGCGCATCGCCGGCCGCCTCGGGGTCGTGATCGGCGAGCGCCCATGCGCGACCGTCCAGACCGCGGGCGAGACCGTGCCAGCCCAGCTGGCGCAGAAACGACGCGTGTGCGCTATGAGCCAGCGAGGAAAGCCGGTCCGATGGCGCAGTTGCCCGCAGCGCCGCAAGGTCGGCGTACGCAGTGCCGTAGCGGCCCTGTCCCCCGGCGCCGACCGCATGTAACCACTGCTCACGCGGTGTTGTGGCTGCAGGTAACGGCCACCGCCCGGGCCGGTCGCCGAACGCGACGGCGACAAGTTCTGACTCGACTGACGAGCGGTGAGAGATATGTATCACGGCGGGCTACCCGTTAAAACTTCATGGTTTCTGAGTTACACCGGTATTAAATCCGTCGATGATCATATTTGTTGTGCTTGCGCTGTGATTCGGCCGCGAGCTGCGACATTTCCACATAGCACGGGGTCAACATGCACTCCTCGGCTCAGCGGACTCAGGGCGTCGATGAACTCGGGGTAAATTCCCAAGCCGCACTTCAGCATTCGGCAGATTACAGCCTGTTGACGGAAATTCCCTAGCACCTCTACGTTTGCGTAGACGAGTAGTCACCGACGACCCGCTCGATTCAGTTGACGACATACATGATCGCGAACTGGCTTGAAGAGAGGGACATCAATGCCGCAACCAGAGCAACTACCAGGTCCCAATGCAGACATTTGGGAATGGCAATTACACGGCCTTTGCCGCGGCGTGGATTCCTCGGTGTTCTTCCACCCGGACGGTGAGCGCGGTCGGGCCCGTCTGCAGCGTGAACGCCGGGCCAAGGAGATGTGCCGCACCTGCCCGGTGATGGCCCAGTGCCGCGCACACGCCCTGGACGTCGGTGAGCCGTATGGCATTTGGGGCGGCCTGTCGGAGACCGAGCGCGAACTGCTGCTCAAGCGGGACATCAGCAGAACGCGCGGCATCCGCCGCAGCGCCTAGTTCGGGCCGGGACGGGTCGGCGCTTACAGAATCGACCCGTCCTGCTTGTACTGCTCGATTTTGTCCCAGTCGACCCCGGCTTCCAGCAGGATCTCTTCGGTGTGCTGCCCGTGTTCGGGCGCACCGGTCGGCTGGACATGGTGACCGTCGAATTGAACCGGGTTGGTCGGCAGGATGTAGGGCTTACCGTTCATCGCGTTCACCGTCGGGATGTAGCCGTTGGCGATGACGGCGGGATCGTCGCGCAGCTCGCTGGACTTCTGCAGGATGGCCCAGGCACCGGACAGCGGCTTGAGGATCTCGCGCCATTGGTCGACGGTTTTTGACGCGAATTCCTCGTCCATGATGTCGATGAGCTCGCCGCGGTTTGTGAAGCGGTTGTGGCCGTCGGCGAAGCGTTCGTCGGTGATCAGGTCGCTACGGCCGATGACCGTCATGAACTCGGGGTAGAACTTGTCGCCCTGCAGCATCATCAGCGTGATGAAGCGGTCGTCCTTGGTCTGGTAGTTGCCCACCAGCGGGTTCGGCATCTCGCGGTGGGTGAACGTCGGGATCGGGTCGCCGCCGTACAGGTTGGCCGCGGTCACCTGCGGAGTCATTGCCCAGGCCGCCAGCCCCAGCAGCGAGACGTCCACGATCGACGTCTCACCGGTCGCCTTGCGCTTGTACAGCGCGGCGGCGATGCCGCCGGCGATGGTCAGCCCGCCCATCAGGTCGCCGAACGCCGGAGTCTGCATCACCGGCTCCGGAGAATCGCGGGTCAGCGCATCGGCGATGCCGCCGCGCGACCAGAAGGAGACACCGTCATAGCCGGGCCGGTCGGCGTCGGGACCCTCTGGGCCGTAACCGGATCCGCGCACATAGATGATCTCGGGGTTGGCGGCGCGAATCTGGTCGACGCCGATGCCGAAAC
>NZ_DATNJW010000234.1:0-8448 GCF_035603715.1 Mycobacterium sp.
GAATACCTGCGCACAACGATCGGACTGGCCGACGAGAACGACGCATTCCTGGCGGCCAGCGCAGATCTGGCTGTCACCGAGCTGGCCCAGCCGTTAGGAGCGTCATGACCGCCGGTCGCCGCGCACGCGTTGAGCGCACCACCAAAGAATCCGAGATCGTCGTCGAGCTCGACCTCGACGGCACCGGAGTCGTTGATGTCGACACGGGTGTCCCGTTTTACGACCACATGCTGACCGCGCTGGGTAGCCACGCCAGCTTTGATCTGTCTGTGCGCGCCAAGGGCGACGTCGAGATCGAGGCGCACCACACCATCGAGGACACCGCGATTGTGCTCGGCCAGGCGCTGGGCCAGGCGCTCGGCGACAAAAAGGGCATTCGCCGGTTCGGCGACGCCTACATCCCGATGGACGAGACGTTGGCGCACGCCATCGTCGATGTCTCGGGCCGCCCGTACTGCGTGCACACCGGCGAGCCGGATCACCTGCGGCACACCATGATTGCCGGCAGCTCGGTGCCGTATCACACCGTGATCAACAGGCACGTGTTCGAGACGCTGGCGAACAACGCCCGAATCGCGCTGCACGTGCGTGTCCTCTATGGTCGCGACCCACACCACATCACCGAGGCCCAGTACAAGGCCGTCGCCCGGGCATTGCGGCAAGCAGTCGAGACCGATCCTCGGGTGTCCGGTGTGCCGTCCACCAAAGGCACTCTGTGAGAAGTAAATCCGTTGTGGTGCTGGACTACGGCTCCGGCAACCTGCGTTCGGCTCAGCGTGCGCTGCAGCGCGTCGGCGCCGAGGTCGAGGTGACTGCCGACCTTGGGGCAGCCGCGGCGGCCGACGGGCTGGTGGTGCCGGGCGTCGGCGCCTTCGAGGCGTGCATGACCGGCCTGCGCGGGATCAACGGCCAAGAGGTGATCGCCGAGCGGATTACCGCCGGGCGGCCCGTGCTGGGCGTCTGCGTCGGTATGCAGATCTTGTTCGCCGGCGGTGTCGAGTTCGGCGTCGAGAGCACCGGATGCGGGCAGTGGCCGGGCGCGGTGACCCGGTTGGCGGCGCCGGTCATCCCGCACATGGGATGGAACGTGGTCGCGGCCGCGCCGGGCAGTGCGCTGTTCAAAGGCCTGGACGCCGACGCGCGGTTCTATTTCGTGCATTCCTACGCCGCGCAGCGTTGGGAAGGCGGGTCCGAGGCGCTGTTGACGTGGGCCACGCACGGGGTGCCGTTCCTGGCCGCCGTGGAGGATGGTCCGCTGGCCGCCACCCAGTTTCATCCGGAGAAGAGCGGGGATGCTGGAGCGGCCGTATTGAGCAATTGGGTTGAGGGGTTATGACGTGCCGTTGATTTTGTTGCCCGCCGTCGACGTCGTCGAGGGCCGGGCTGTGCGCTTGGTGCAGGGCCGGGCCGGCAGCGAAACCGAGTACGGCTCAGCGCTCGACGCTGCGCTGACCTGGCAACGCGACGGCGCCGAATGGGTGCACCTGGTCGACCTGGACGCGGCGTTCGGTCGTGGCTCCAATCGCGAGCTGCTGGCCGAGGTGGTCGGGAAGCTCGATGTCAATGTCGAACTGTCCGGTGGTATTCGCGACGACGCGTCGCTGTCGGCCGCTCTCGCGACCGGCTGTGCCCGAGTCAATCTCGGTACGGCCGCGCTGGAGAACCCGACGTGGTGTGCCCGGGCGATCGCCGAGCATGGCGACAAAGTCGCGGTAGGTCTGGACGTGCAAATCGTCGACGGTGACCACCGGCTGCGCGGGCGCGGCTGGGAGACCGACGGCGGCGACCTGTGGGAAGTGCTGGAACGCCTTGACGGCGAAGGCTGTTCGCGGTTCGTCGTCACCGACGTCACCAAAGACGGCACGTTGACCGGACCCAACCTCGACTTGCTGCGTA
Source organism: Mycobacterium sp. (assembly GCF_035603715.1). Classification (GTDB taxonomy): domain Bacteria; phylum Actinomycetota; class Actinomycetes; order Mycobacteriales; family Mycobacteriaceae; genus Mycobacterium. The sequence continues at coordinate 1,897 of NZ_DATNJW010000234.1, forward strand.
CCGTTGCCGAACGCACCGATGTTCCGGTGATCGCCTCCGGTGGCGTGTCCAGCCTCGATGATCTGCGCGCCATCGCGACGTTGACCGGAAGCGGCGTGGAGGGCGCGATCGTCGGTAAGGCGCTTTACGCCGGACGATTCACATTGCCGCAGGCGCTATCAGCGGTGGCGGGGTAGGGCCGCAATGGATCTCGACGCGCTAGTGGCCGAGGCGTCGGCGATCCTGGACGTCGCGGCGAAGCCTTTCGTCGCCGGCCATCGAGCGGACTCCGCGGTCAGCAAGCGAGGCGACGATTTCGCCACCAACGTCGATCTGGCCATCGAACGCCAAGTGGTCGACGCGCTGGTGTCGGCGACGGGAATCCCGGTGCACGGCGAGGAATTCGGTGGCGCCGATCTCGACTCGCCGTGGGTCTGGATCCTCGACCCCGTCGATGGAACGTTCAACTACGCCGCCGGTTCGCCGATGGCCGCGATACTGCTGGGCCTGCTGCACGACGGCGATCCAGTGGCGGGGTTGACGTGGTTGCCGTTCATGAACGAGCGCTACGCGGCGGTGTCGGGCGGTCCGGTGATGAAAAATGGTGTGCCGCAACCACCATTGGCTCACGCCGACCTGAACCACGCGATCGTCGGTGTCGGAACCTTCAACGCTGACTCGCGTGGCCGGTTCCCCGGGCGCTATCGGGTGGCGGTACTCGAAGAACTCAGCCGGGTCTCGTCGCGGATGCGGATGCACGGTGCCACCGGCATCGATCTCGCCTATGTCGCCGACGGGGTTCTGGGCGGCTCCATCAGTTTCGGTCATCACGTGTGGGATCACGCCGCAGGTGTGGCGCTAGTCCGGGCCGCGGGCGGCATCGTCACCAACCTGGCCGGCGACGAGTGGACTCCCGCTTCGCGCTCGGCATTGGCCGCCGCCCCCGGCGTGCACACCCAGCTGCTCGACATGCTGCAATCGGTAGGACTACCCGATGAGTACTGAATCCGCTTGCGGCACCAGCCTTGCCGTGCGCGTCATCCCTTGCCTGGACGTCGACGCCGGTCGGGTGGTGAAGGGCGTCAACTTCGAAAACCTGCGCGACGCCGGCGATCCGGTGGAACTCGCCGCCGCCTATGACGCCGAAGGCGCCGACGAGCTGACCTTTCTCGACGTGACGGCGTCGTCTTCAGGACGGGCCACCATGCTGGAGGTGGTCCGCCGCACGGCCGAGCAGGTGTTCATCCCGCTGACGGTCGGTGGTGGTGTGCGAACGGTCGCCGACGTCGACGTGTTGCTGCGGGCGGGAGCCGACAAGGTGTCGATCAACACCGCCGCGATCGCGCGTCCGGAGCTGCTGGCCGAGATGGCGGCCCAATTCGGTTCGCAGTGCATCGTGTTGTCGGTCGACGCCCGGACCGTGCCGGAGGGCTCGGCCCCGACGCCGTCGGGCTGGGAAGTGACCACGCACGGTGGCCGGCGCGGCACCGGCATCGACGCGGTGCAATGGGCGGCCCGCGGCGCCGAGTTGGGGGTTGGGGAGATCCTGCTCAACTCGATGGATGCCGACGGCACCCGCGCCGGGTTCGACCTGCCGATGCTGCGGGCGGTCCGGTCGGCGGTGACGGTGCCGGTGATTGCCAGCGGCGGCGCCGGTTCGGCCGACCACTTCGCGCCGGCGGTGGTCGCCGGCGCCGACGCGGTGCTGGCTGCCAGCGTGTTCCACTTCCGGCAGTTGACCATCGGCCAGGTGAAACAAGCCATGGCGGCTGAAGGGATCACTGTGCGATGACGCTCGATCCCGATATCGCGGCGCGACTCAAACGCAACGCCGACGGCCTGTTCACCGCGATCGTGCAGGAGCGAAGCAGCGGCGACGTCTTGATGGTCGCGTGGATGGACGACGACGCGCTGGCCCGCACACTGGAGACCCGCGAGGGCACCTATTTCTCGCGTTCTCGCGGCGAACAGTGGGTCAAAGGCGCCACCTCCGGCCATACCCAGCGGGTGCATTCGGTACGACTGGACTGCGACGGCGACGCGGTGCTGCTGGTGGTGGACCAAGTTGGCGGCGCCTGTCACACCGGCGACCACAGTTGCTTCGACGCCGACGTGTTGCTGGAACCGGATGAATGAAAAGCGCAGGGACCGCTGCGCCGACCGTAGGAACATAGTTTTATCGGCTAATAATGTTTGCTACGCAGATTTGATTGCTAGCTGACACAGGGGGCCCAATCGTTGGCCGCAACGTCTCCACCACATTTCAACTGCGCGCTGAAAGCGGAGGCTTCCGGTGATTCTGTCCCGATAATCAGCCAAATGATTCAAGATTTCGACCGTTAGCGGGGATCGGGGCACCTCCGCCCTTAACGAGGAGGCAAACAGAGTGACAATCTGCCTCGATGTCCCGTCGAAACGGGAGTTCTGTTGCTAGCGTGTCGTCAACCGGGGCATCGGCTGCCGTAAAAGAATCCGGAGATAGGCCATGGGGGAAATGGCACAATCACCGACGGCGCTGCCGCGCCTCCTCCGCATCGCTGCGGCGCCCGCCGTAGCGTTCTTGGCGTTCGCTGCGATCTGGTTGCTGGACAGATGGGGAGTCCTGCGGGCGCAGGCGGTTTTGCAGATCGCGGGGGGTCTGGGATTTCCGGGATTTGCGGCCGTGAGTGCCGCTATTGCCGCGCGACGGGGGCATGGTAGGCAGCGGCAGGCATGGCTGGTGATGACTTTCGGGCTGGTCGCGTTGCTGTTCGGCGCGATGACAGTGCTGTACCACCGATTCGTCCGTGACAGTGCCCTACCCCTGTATCCGCCGGCGGCGATGATCGCGTTCTTGCTCTTTCCGACGGTCGCCTGCGTGGCATTGCTGATATTCCCGTCCGGTTATTCAGGCGTCTCCCGTTTCCGGATGCTCCTGGACGGCGCGATCGTCGGCGCATCGCTGTTCGTCGTCGCATGGATGACCCTGCTCCGCGACGCGTACCCAACGGCAGGTGTCAGTCGCCTCGACGAGTTTCTGTCGATCGCCTGTCCGATCGGCGGGGTCGTGACGGTTACGGTGGGGGTGCTGGGCCTTGCTCGCGCAAACGCCTATTGGCGCCAGACGTTGGCGGTGCTGACGCTCGGCCTGAGCGTGATGGCCGCCGCAGGCGGCGCCTACGTGTTCCTGCTCGCGCGCCACATCTACCTCTTCGACACCTCCCTGGGTCTGGGCTGGCCGGCGGGACTGGTGCTGTTGGGCGTCGCTGCTCTCGACTGTCCGAGGGGTGCGCCCGAGACGTCGCCCCAGCAACCAGGATCGAGCGCGCCGGTCTCGCTATGGCTGCCTTACATTCCGCTGGCGGTCGCGGGCGGCCTCCAGATCGTCGAATTACGCGCAAGTCTGGAATCCGATCCCGCACTGGCTGCGGCGCCCTGGTTGGTTATCGCGGTGCTGGCCCGCCAATTCATGGTGGTCGCCGAGAACCGGCGGCTTGCGCACAGCGTGTCAGATCAGGCGCTACGCGACCCGTTGACCAACCTGGGCAACCGCGTTTTGTTCCATGATCGGCTTGACCACGCGATCCAGCTCTTCCATCGCGACCAGCGTTCGGTCGCCGTCCTGTCCATGGATATCGACGACTTCAAACTGATCAACGACAACTTGGGCCACGCGGCCGGTGACGCGTTGCTGGTGCAAGCCGCACAACGATTGCTCAGTTGCGTGCGTAGCGGTGACACCGTGGCGCGAATCGGCGGCGACGAATTCGCGGTGCTCATCGAGGATGCCGGGGAGAACGCGCATCTGATCGTCTACCAGATCATGGAGGCCTTCGAGCGACCGTTCAGCGCCGCCGGCGAAGTCATCTTCATGCGACCCACCGCAGGGCTCGCCGTCGCGGGCCTCAACAATCCCGAGCTGTGCGCGGCCGATTTGCTCAAACGTGCTGACAGTGCACTGGCTTCGGCCAAACGCCTCGGCGGTGGTCTGCAAACCTTCAGCGACGAGACTCATCTCGGGGACAACGCACTGGGACTCTCCGCAGCCGATATTCAGCTGTCGCGGGGCGGATTGGTTGAGGTGCGGCTGCTGAGCGACCTGCGCCAGGCCATCAGTCACCGTGCGCTGACCGTGCTGTACCAGCCGAAGGTCGACCTGCAAACCACAGACGTGGTGGGTGCGGAGGCACTGGCCCGGTGGCCGCATCCGGTATTCGGAATGGTGCTGCCTCACCAGTTTCTGCCGCTGGTGCGCCAGCACGGCCTGATGCGCACCTTCACCGATGTCGTCTTGGATCAAGCGCTCTGCGAGGCTGCTCAATGGCGGCGGCGGGGGATAGACGTACCGGTCTCCGTCAACCTGTTTCCCCCACTTGTCGGAGACATCAATTTGCCGGGCCATATCTTCGATGCCTTGGAACGACACGACTTACCGGGCGACTCGTTGATGGTCGAAATCACCGAAGACCTGCTTCTGGATGACATCGACCGGACACGGAAAGTGCTGGAAGCGTTGCGGGAGCGCAGTATTCAGGTTGCGCTCGACGATTTCGGCAGCGGGTATTCGGCCCTGACCTACCTGCGCAGACTGCCTATCGATGAAGTCAAGGTCGACTACGACCTGATCGGGCACGTCCTGACCGATCCGCGCGCCGACGCAATTGTGCGGGCGGTCATCCACTTGTCGCACGCACTGAATGTGACAACGGTTGCCGAGGGCGTGGAGAACGCTGAAATCGCAATGTGGTTGCGAGACCGGGGATGCGAAGTCGGGCAGGGCATTCTCTACAGTCCGCCCATCACCGGCCAGGCGGTGATGGAGTTGCTCTCATCGCCGGCAGCGCGATGATCTAGCCGGCGGCGTCCAGTCCGTTGGCCGGCTACCGCCGCGCGTTGTTCAGCGGCATCCCCGGCTAGCTGCGCGCCCGTAGCGTCTGCAACGCCTTATCAGCGTGCGTGTCCATGCTCAGCTCGCTGGAGATCACGTCAAGCACGGTGCGATTGGTGTCGATGACGAAGGTAGTGCGCTTGACCGGGATCAACTTGCCTAAAAGCCCGCGCTTGACCCCGAATTGGTTCGCGATCGTGCCGTCGGGATCGGACAGCAACGGGTAGTCGAAACTCTGCGTTTCGGCGAATTTCGCCTGCTTTTCAACGGGATCGACGCTGATGCCGACGCGGCTTGCTCCGACTGCGGCGAACTCTTGAGCCAAGTCTCGGAAGTGGCAGGCTTCCTTGGTGCACCCTGGCGTCATTGCCGCCGGGTAGAAGAACAACACGACAGGCCCGTCGGACAGCAGCGCGCTCAGCTTGCGCGGGGTCCCAGTTTGATCGGGAAGTTCGAAGTCAGCCACGGTGTCACCGGTTTTCATGGCCGTCACGCTACGCCAGTGCGATCGGAGTCGATCCGTCATCTGGGAAGATGGCTGAGTGCAAGCCAACCTCGCCGCCGCCACCACATCGCGGGAGCATTTCCGCGCGCTGGCCGCCGAGCATCGGGTGGTGCCGGTGATCCGCAAAGTGCTGGCCGACGCCGAGACTCCACTGTCGGCGTACCGCAAACTCGCCGACAACCGGCCCGGCACTTTCCTGCTGGAGTCGGCCGAGAACGGTCGGTCGTGGTCGCGATGGTCATTCATCGGGGCCGGCGCGCCGTCGGCGTTGACGGTGCGTGACGGCCAAGCGGTGTGGCTGGGCGCGGTGCCGCACGACGCGCCGACCGGCGGCGATCCGCTTCACGCGTTGCACGAGACGCTGGAGCTGCTGGCCACGGCCGCGTTGCCCGGTCTGCCGCCACTGTCCGGCGGGATGGTCGGGTTCTTCGCCTACGACCTGGTACGGCGGCTGGAACGACTGCCGGAGATCGCCGTCGACGACCTCAACCTGCCGGACATGCTGCTGCTGTTGGCCACCGATCTGGCGGCCGTCGACCACCACGAGGGCACCATCACGCTGATCGCCAACGCGGTCAACTGGAACGGCACCGACGAACGTGTCGACGAGGCCTACGACGACGCGATCGCGCGGTTGGACGTGATGACCGCGGCATTGGGCCAGCCTTTGCCGTCGACCGTGGCGACGTTCACCAGGCCCGAGCCGGTGCACCGTGCTCAGCGCACCGTTCAGGAGTACGACGCGATCGTCGACCGGCTGGTCGGTGAAATCGAGCGCGGCGAGGCATTCCAGGTGGTGCCCTCGCAGCGTTTCGAGATGGACACCCACGTCGAGGCGATCGACGTGTACCGGATGCTGCGGGTATCCAACCCCAGCCCGTACATGTATCTCCTTCACGTTCCGAATGATGAAGGGGGAACAGCGTTTTCGATCGCCGGTTCCAGCCCTGAAGCGCTCGTGACGGTGCAGGACCGTTGTGCGACGACGCACCCGATCGCCGGAACCAGATGGCGCGGCGACACCGATGAAGAGGACCAGCTGCTGGGAAAGGAGCTGCTGGCCGACGAGAAGGAACGCGCCGAGCACCTGATGCTGGTCGACCTCGGTCGCAACGACCTCGGCCGGGTCTGCACGCCCGGCACCGTTCGGGTGGGCGACTACAGCCACATCGAACGCTATAGCCACGTCATGCATCTGGTG
>NZ_DATNJW010000235.1:0-6628 GCF_035603715.1 Mycobacterium sp.
GATCTGGTTGACGGTGATCGCCGCACTGGTCTCGGTCAGGCCGTAGCCCTCGTAGATGGTCAGGCCGACGCCGCGATAGAAGTGGCCCAGCCGCGCGCCCAGCGGTCCACCGCCGGACACCGATGCGTTGCAGTCGCCGCCCAGTGCGGCGCGGAGCTTGTGGTACACCAGCCGATCGAAGAGGGCGTGCTTGGCCCGCAGCAGCAGACCCGGGCCGCCGTGATCGGATGCCTCGCTCCAGTCGACGGCGGTTTGGGCGGCGATCTCGAAGATGCGGCCCTTGCCGTCGTTGGCGGCGTTCTGCGCGGCAGTGTTGTAGACCTTCTCGAACACCCGCGGCACCGACACCACGACGGTCGGCTTGAACACCGCGAACATCGGCACCAAATTCTTGATGTCACTGGTGAATCCGACGATGACCTTGTTATGGAACGCGCACAGCGTCAGCGCCCGCGCGAGCACGTGCGCGAGCGGCAGGAACACCAGCAGCCGCTCACCTTTGCGCAGCAGTGTCGGCAGCACCGCCTTGGCTCCGCGGGTCTCGTAGACCAGGTTCGAGTGGGTCAGTTGGCAGCCTTTAGGGCGCCCTGTGGTGCCCGAGGTGTAGATCAGCGTCGCCGGATCGTCGGCGTGCAGGGCCTCGACCCGAGAGGTGAGCTCGGCCGGGTCGACCGACGCGCCCTCCTGCTCGAGTTGGTCGAGCGCTTTGGGACCCGATCCGTCGATGTCCAGCACGCGCCGCAGTTCGGGCAGATTGCCGGCCAGCTCGGCGATCATCGAAGCGTGGGCATCGGTTTCGGCGAAGGCCATGACCGCGCCCGAATCGGTCAGCACCCAGCGCACCTGCTCGGCCGACGAGGTCTCGTAGATCGGGACGGTGACGCCGCCGACCGCGAGGATCGCCTGGTCCAGGATCGCCCACTCGTAGCGGGTTGCCGAGAAGATGGCGACCCGATCGCCAGGCCGCACCCCGTCTGCGATCAAACCCAATGCGGTGGAGCGGATTTGGGCTGCCGCAGCGGCACACGTCACATCGATCCAGGTCCCGTTGACCAGGCGCTGAAAGATCACCGCGTCGGGGTCGTTGCGCTCGTGCTCGAACACCGCGGTAACGATGTTGTCGTGCTCGTCAACCGTAAACGGAGCGGGCGCGGTAATTTCACGCACTCTTCTGACCTCGCTTCAGTGAATCCGACCAGGCGGGAAACCAGCCTAGTCCGGCGACGATGCCAGCCCGGAGGGTAGTGCGCCGGTCGGGCTGCTGTATGTGAAGCTATTGGCCGTGCACAGCGTTCAGATTGCCGACGAGACGTTTATCGCCGCCGATCCGGCCTGCGTGGGGGCCTTCGTAGGTGACCCGGCCAACTGGCGGCGGTGGTGGCCCGATCTGCGGCTGGAAGTCACCGAACAGCGCGGACCGCTGGGCGTTCGGTGGGCAGCGACGGGGCCGCTGACCGGCACCATGGAGATCTGGCTGGAACCGATGTTGGACGGCGTGCTGCTGCATTACTTTCTGCACGCCGAGCCGTCCGGGGTGTCGGCCTCGCAACTGGCCAAGCTCAATCTTGCGAAAATGACACATCGGCGTCGGGTTGCGGGCAAGAAAATGGCCTTCGAAGTCAAGATGACGCTGGAACGCTCCCGCCAAGTCGGCGTTTCTCCGATGCTTGACCAGGGCTGAGCTTCGCCGGGGAGTACCGTTTCTGCCGTGGGCCGAGGTTGGGGCCCAGATGACGCAGGTATAGCGGCGGGCCGGGGAGCCCAACCCGCGCAGCGCGGAGAAGGAAGCGATTAGGTGGCGGAGAAGACGGCCCAGACGATCTACATCGACGCGGCGCCCAGCACGGTTATGGACGTGATCGCAGATATCGGTTCGTACCCCGACTGGGTGTCGGAATATACCGAGGCCGAGGTCCTGGAAGCCGACTCCGCCGGCAACCCGAAGGTGGCGCGACTGGTGCTGGACACGAGCGTGCTCAAAGACACCCTGGTGCTCTCCTACAAGTGGCCGAAGGACCGTAAGTCGGTCAGCTGGTCGCTGGTCTCCAGTTCGCTGCTCAAGGCTCTTGATGGCGTATATCGATTGGCGCCCAAGGGATCTGGCACTGACGTGACCTACGAGCTCACGGTCGACCTGGCGATTCCGATGATTGGTCTGCTCAAGCGGAAAGCCGAGCGCAGGTTGACCGACACCGCGTTGAAGGATCTGAAGAAACGAGTCGAGGCTGAGTGAGTCCGCAGCGCCCGCCCCGGCCCGGATCAGTCTCTTCGTCGGCAAGGGTGGGGTAGGCAAGTCCACGTTGGCGGCCGCGACGGCCGTGCATGAAGCGCGCGCCGGTCAGCGGGTGCTCCTGGTGTCCACCGACCAAGCGCACTCGCTGGGCGATGTGCTCGGTGTCGCGGTCTCGCCGACCGGTCAACGCGATGCCGTCCGGGTGATGGCCGATCTTGAAACCGGGTCGACTGACGCGGGCGGCGGTGCGCTCGACGCGTTGGCGGTGGACACTCTGGCGCTGCTGGAAGCGCGCTGGCGCACGGTCGTCGACACGGTGGGTCGCCGCTTCCCCGAATCAGAGCTGGGCGATATTGCGCCCGAAGAACTTTCGGCATTCCCGGGGGTTCAGGAAGTGCTCGGCCTGCATGAGGTCGGTGAGCTGGCAAAGTGCGGGGAGTGGGACCACATCGTGGTCGACTGCGCGTCGACAGCCGATGCACTGCGGATGCTGACCTTGCCGGCGACCTTCGCGCTCTACGTCGAGCGCGCGTGGCCACGCCATCGCCGGCTTTCCACCGGCGCCGACGACGTACGGTCCACCGCGGTGGTGGAACTGCTTGAACGCATCAGCGCCAGCGTCGACAAACTCAGCGCGCTGCTGACTGATGGCACGCGCGTCGGCGCGCACCTGGTGCTCACCGCGGAGCGCGTGGTGGCTGCCGAGGCGGTCCGGACGCTCGGCTCGCTGGCGCTGATGGGCGTGCGTGTCGAGGAGTTAATCGTCAACCAGATTCTGATGCAGGACGATTCGTACGAATACCGCAACCTGCCTGCGCATCCGGCCTTCGACTGGTACTCGGAGCGGATCAGCGAACAGCGAACCGTGCTGGACGAACTCGATGCCGCGATCGGCGACGTCGCGCTGGTCCTCACCCCTCATCTGGCCGGCGAACCGATCGGCGCCAAGGCACTGGCCGAGCTGCTGGACAGCGCACGCCGCCGCGACGGGTCGGCGCCGCCCGGACCGTTGCGTCCCGTCGTCGATCTTGAATCCGGATCCGGACTGCAGTCGGTGTACCGATTGCGGCTAGAGTTGCCGCAGATCGATTCCGGGGCGCTCAGCCTGGGCAGGGTCGGCGACGACCTGATCGTTGGTGCCGGTGGGATGCGGCGAAGAGTCCGATTGGCGTCCGTCCTGCGGCGATGCACGGTAATCGACGCGCATCTTCGCGGCAGCGAGTTGACGGTGCGTTTTCAACCCGATCCGGAGGTGTGGCCGAAGTGACTGGCGTGCACCCCGACATCGGACCGGAATTACGCAAGCTCGCGCAGAAAATCCTCGACCAGATCGATCCCGCGGTGCGTTTGGCCGCGTCGATGGCAGTCGGTGACGGCGCGGGCACCGGCAAATGCCAACAGGTGTGGTGCCCGGTATGTGCGTTGGCCGCGGTGGTCAGCGGGGACGAACATCCGCTGCTAACCGTGATCGCCGAGCACAGCGTCTCGCTGCTGTCGGTGATTCGGGCCATCGTCGATCAAGTCGGTCAGACGACGCCGGCACCGCCGACGCCGCCGCCGGACGGACCGCCGGGCGGCGGTGTGGAACCCGAGGCCGCAGCCGACCCCCGCCCGTCGACTCGCTATCAGCCCATCTCCGTCACCGTCGACGAATAGAAAATCGATTTGCTGACAGCTGTCGAGTCGGTATCGAAGGCGTGAGTAAGACGTAAGTGTTTGTTAAGTGGTGCGTGTGCTGTGGTCCCACACACACTCGATGGGTAGTCTTGGCGCTGAACACTGTTGGCGCGGCTGAGTAGGAGGCTCGATGGCGTACTGGCTTTTGAAGTACATCTTCCTCGGCCCGTTGCTGACCATCCTCGGCCGACCGAAAATCGAAGGACTGGAATATGTCCCGCAATCCGGTCCGGCCATTTTGGCCAGCAACCATCTGGCGGTGATGGACAGCTTCTATCTGCCGCTGGTGGTGCGGCGCCGGATCACGTTCCTGGCGAAGTCGGAATACTTCACCGGAAAAGGTTTCAAGGGCTGGTGGAGCCGCTGGTTCTTCACCGCCGTCGGCCAGGTGCCGATCGACCGCAGTAGCGCCGACGCGGCTCAAGCCGCGCTGGACACCGCCCAGCGGGTTCTGGGCGAAGGCAAGTTGCTTGGCATGTATCCCGAAGGCACCCGCTCGCCCGACGGCCGGCTCTACAAAGGCAAGACCGGGCTGGCACGCCTGGCGCTGGAGACCGGCGTCCCGGTGATCCCCGTCGCGATGATCGGCACCAACAAGGTGAACCCGCCCGGAACCTCGATGCTCCGGTTCGGAAAGGTCACTGTCCGGTTCGGCAAGCCGATGGACTTCTCCCGGTTCGACGGTCTGGCAGGCAACCGATTCATCGAACGCGCCGTCATCGACGAGGTGATCTACGAGCTGATGGGGCTTTCCGATCAGGAATACGTCGACATCTACGCCGCGACGCTCAAGAACGGCAACGGATCGGCGCCGTCGGACAAGCAATCGTCGTCGCGGATTCCGCAGACGGCTGCCGGATAAGCGATCAGCTGACCGCGGACACCGGCGCCGGCGCAGTCGATGGCCGGGGCGCGGGCGCGGTTGCGGCGCCGACAGAAATGGTGGCTCCGGCGGCGACCAGGGTCGCCAGCGCCCACCACAGATACGACACCCCGGCGAGCTGACGCCACAGGGGCGCGGTCACCTCGTGGTGCTTGGGCATCAGATCGATCGGGGTCCACACCATCAGAGCCACCCCGGCGGCGCTGACCACGGCCATGACGACGTTTCGCCGCCGCCAGGCCAGCACGGCCGTCACCAGCACCGCCTCCAGCATCCACACCCAGTGGTGCGACCAGGACACCGGCGACACCGCCAGCCCGAACAAGGCAATGCAGATCACCGCCAAGACCGGCTCGCCGGCGCGCAACGCTCGACGGGCCGCCCACACCGTCAGCGCCAGCACCAGGAAACAGGCCAGCACCCATGGCAGGAATCGTTGGTGCTCGTCGAGGCCCAGCCGGGCCAACGTTCCGGCGATGTTCTGGTTGGTGTTCAGGCTCGCCGATCCGATCCGATCCGTGTTGCGCACGGTGTGAGTCCAGTACTCCCACGAGTCCTGCCAAGCCAACGCGAACCCGGCCGCGAGCGCGGTCACGACCGATGCCAACGAGGTGAGGACGGCGCGGCGGTCCCGGTTCAGCAGGAAGTACAGCAGGAACACCGCCGGAGTGAGCTTTAGCACGATGCCCAGTCCCAGCAGCAGCCCCCGCGGCCACGGCGTGCGACGCGGCACGCACTCGGCGATCACCAGCGTCATCAGAACGACGTTGATCTGACCGAAGGCGAAGTTCGCCATGATCGGTTCCCAGTAGAGCGTCGCCCACGCCACGATCAGCGCGGTCAGCCACCAACGGCGCAACCACCCCGGACCGGGCACCCACCGGCTGGCCTCCCACACGTCCATCCGGGTCAGCACGATCATCGTCGAGACCAGCAGCAGCGCCAGCGTGATCAGGGTGATGGTGACGCTGGCGGCCGGCATCCCCAGCCAGGCGAACGGGGCGAAGATGACCGCGGCCAGCGGGGGATAGGTGAACGGCAGGTTCAGCCCGATCGGCGTGTGGAACTTCACGTCGGGGCTGTACAGCGGATGGCCGTCCAGCCAGGCTTGGCCGCCCATCCGGTACACGTCGATGTCGATGCGGTAGGTGGTGCTTCCGACCACTCGCCACCCGGCGTAACCCAGCGCGACCAGCGCCAGCGCCTGAAGCAGCACCCATCCGGCGTTTCGCCAGATATTCGGCTGCGCCGTGGCTGCCCGCCCGCGCCCACTGCCCGCGTCGGGCGAGCCCCATCTACTCATGTCGGTGACAGCTTAATCGGTGCGGGCGTGCTAGTCGGTGTCGTGGACGGTCATCGGGCCGAAGGGGGCGTAGCTTTTCAAGCGTGCTGCACTGGTTCGAACACGACATCATCGGTCGCGGTCGATTACCCCTGTTGTGCTGCCTGATCGCCTTTATCCTGACGTTCTTCGTGACACGCACCTCCGTGCGGTTGATTCGCCGCCGCGACAGCACCGGCCGGCCGCCGCGGTGGTGGGAGCCACGCAACATCCACATCGGCTCCAAGCACGTCCATCACGTGGTGGTCGGCGTCGTCATGGTGATGATCTCCGGCATCACACTGGTGACGTTGTCCGTCAACGGAACCGAGCCCGAATTCACCGCGATCGCAATCATTTTCGGCATCGGCGCCGCGCTGGTGCTCGACGAGTATGCCTTGATCCTGCACCTGTCCGACGTCTACTGGGAGGAAGACGGGCGGACGTCGGTCGACGCGGTGTTCGCCGCGGTCGCGGTAGGTGGACTCCTGGTTCTGGGGTTGCACCCGCTGAT
>NZ_DATNJW010000236.1:0-15840 GCF_035603715.1 Mycobacterium sp.
CGTCCTCGGTGTTTTCGATCCGGGAGATGACGTCATCGACGACTGCCTGCTCCCAGGTATCCAGCACGCGCTCGACTAGCGCGTTGCGATCGGCGAATTCGCCGTAGAAGCCGCCCTTGGTCACGCCCAGCGACGCGGCCAGCGCCTCGATCCGGATGGCGTCCGGACCTCCTTCGGCCAGCGCGGTGAGTCCCGCATCGACCCAAGCCTCTGCAGGCGTCTTTCTCGCAGGCACAACACCGCATTATACGGCGCCGTATTGACGTTCTACGGCTCCCGCGCCTACTCTTTATACGTCACCGTATAAAGGAGGTGCCTTGTGAGAATTGACAACGAAGTACAACTCTCGCGGCCATGGCGCATCCACAGTGTCGTCGGCGACTTCACCCTCGAGGACGTCTGGGCACTGCCCGCCATCCGCGGCGGGCAGAACGACTTCGGCGGCGTCATCGAGATGGCTGCCCGGTCCGACCCCACCAGCGCGGACTCGGCGCCGACGCGGGTCCTCTGGGGTGCGCGTGATCGGCTCGGTGCGTGGTTCGATCTGGGTCGGATATCCACGACCGCGAGCAAGAACCACCGTCTGCCCATTCCCGGAACGCGCGAATTCTCTGTCGCCGAACGGTTATCGGAGGATCTGCGGGGCTCGGCGAACGATGTGCATTTCGAGCATCTTCCGTTTGTCCCGCTGTACCGCACGCCGAGCGAGTTCGCCGCAGAGATTTCCAACCAGACAGTCCACGGTGTCATGCACCTTGCCTGGGTCGACTGCGATGACGGCACTTACCAGGCGCAGATGGCGGTCTATGTCAAACCGCGTGGCCGGTTCGGGCGTGCATACATGGCTTTCATCAAGCCTTTTCGATACTGGATCGTGTATCCCGCGCTCGAGCGTGAACTCGAACGTGCCTGGAGTCGTCGCCGCGCAGCGCAGTGATTGGGAGTGACATGACACCGCCGAAAGCGAGACGCATTCAGCCGCAGCTCGACGCCAGTGCAGACTACGCCGATGCATTCGAAATCCCTATCGGCGAACATGATTCGCGCACTGCCGAACAAGCATTCCGTGACGGACTGGGTGCCGAGCCGGGTGTATCCGGACGTCTGGTGTTATGGATCCACCGCCATGTGCTGCGGTTCAGGCTCGGCCCCGTCAGCTCCCCCGACTACGTAATCGGCTGGAAGATCGTTCGTTCGGACCCCGACCAGTTCGTCTTGGCGGCGGACGGATCGCTGATGCGCGGGCAACTCGAGCTGTGTCGTCAGGCTGACCGGCACGCGGTACTAACCACTCAGCTGTTCTTCCGGCACCATGCCACCGCGCGAATGGTCTGGGCCGTGGTTGGGCCCGCGCATCGGGCCATCGCACCGCGGCTGATCGAGCACAGCGCCCGACGCGCCGCCGCAGGCACGACTCGCCGCTAGTTCGGCGGACGCCAACCGGGGTTACGGCCCAGCCGGGCAAGCAGCTTCGATTGCACATCGCCCCGGTCACCCAAGGCGACGGGGGCGTCGAACATTCCGGACGCGCTCAGCGTCGCCATATCCGTCGGCAAAGCCGCGTAGAACTGCTCGCACCACTGGGGATCCAACCGGTCATCGGCGCCCACCGCCCGGGCCAGGTCCCACGTGTGCACCAACACGTCGCGCGTCACGTTCGGCAACACCGCCGCGGCGTCCGGCCCGATATCCGATTCGAACGCCATTTCCAGCTGGTCGTAGGTCAGCTCCCATCGTCGCTGCGGATCGTTGTGCGGGCGATTGGGCTTGAGCCCCAGCGGTCGCAGCAGCAGCACATCGTGAAAACCGATGACATGCTCCAGCACTCCTCTGGCATCCCACGCATCGCAGGGCGACGGGCGTTCCCATTTCCCCTGTGCCGCGTGCACCGATTCGCCGAACCTTCGGCACACCGCCAGATGTTGTTCGCCCAAGCCGACGGCCATTGCGATTACCCCGGCAACTGCAGGGTGAGTTCGACCGGGCAGCATAACTCGCCGTGCTGATTGACGACGTCGATCCGCAGGTCGACCAGTCCCGGCGCCGGTTTGGCCACCACGCGGCCGCGCCCCACCATCGTGTCGCCGGCGTAGATCGATCCGGCGAGCCTCATCTTTCGGCGCACCACCCGGCTCTGCGGGCCGGCCCAATCGGTCGCGATGCGGTCGGCGAAACCGGCGATATGCATGGTGTTGACGAAAATACCTGGATGGCCCTGCTTTTCGGCGTAGTACGGGTCGAAGTGGACCGGGGTGTAGTCCCAGGTGGATCCGGAGTTCATCACCACTCGTTGGTAGCTGATCTCATCACGCACTTCAGGCAGGTCGGTAGTGACCTCGACGCTCTCCCACGAAATCACGATGCCCCCGCCGGAGTGAAGCGGAACAACGTGTTCCGGTTGGTCGCCACCACCGCGCCGTCCTGACGCGTGAAGGTGTCCAAGGTTTCGATGAAATGCCCAACGCCGAGCTTGGACTGCTTCTCGGGTGACACCGACACCACTTGTTCGACGATGGTCAACCGGTCGCCGTCGAGAATGGGCAGCGGAAATTCCGCATCGTTGGCGGCGTTCACGATTGTGGTGCCGGGCAGCGGAACCCGAAGTGCGATCGCCGCTACCGGCGGCGCTCCATCCGGCTCCCACGGCAGCGGTGTCAACCAGCCCATCAGCAGGGCAGGCGGCGCCACCAATCCGCCCCAGGTGCGCGTGGCGAAGTCGACATCCCAGTACGACGGGTTTCCGTCCTGCACTGTGGCAGCGAACATTTGGATCCGGGCCGCGCTGACCACTGTCCCCGCAATCCGCGGTGCGGACGTAACCCCGACCATCTGCAGCGCGTCGTCGTAAGTGCCGAACGCGAGCTTGTAGCTGATAGGTGTTGATGTCACGCCGAGACCGGCACCGAGTCCCACTGCAGTTCTCGTGTTGTGAAGTACCAGCCGCCGCGCTCGTAGATCAGTTGATCGCGATAGCTTCCGGTCGCGCGCAAGGTGGTGCCGTCGCCCGTCGCGCTGAACAGCAATGCCACGCATCGCTGGGTCGCGTTGACGCCGTCGACGGTGATCTCGTGGTCGACGGTGACCAGGCGCCCCTTTTCGCCGTCGAAAGCCTCACGCAGATCGGTGAATTCCGTTCCGTCGCGGGTGAAACGGGCGCCGGAGTGGCGGAAGGTCGCAATCCATCCGTTGCGGTCGCCTTCGGAGAATAAACGGTTGTGCCGTGCCGTCAGGTTCAGGATGGCGTCGCGGCCCACCGAACCGTCGAGGACGTATTGCTGCTGATAGGTCATGGCCATCTGTATTTCTCCCTGTCTCAACGGCTGACGATGTAGCCGTGACTTTCACGGTCCCAGGCGGCGGATCCGACGCCTCTGCTGCGAAGAACATCTTTGCGGACCCGTCCGATAATGGTCTTCGGCAGCTCGCTGACGATCTCGACGTATCGCGGCACCGAGAAGTACGGCATCCGGGCGCCGCAAAAATCCAGCAGCTCTGCGTAATCCAGGTCGCGATCGGGTTGCACAGTGACGAATAGCAGGATGTCATCCTCGCCGAGGTCGCTGGGCACGCCGATCACCGCGGCCTCGAGCACCGCCGGATGCGCCGTGACCACGGTCTCGACCTCGACCGACGAGATGTTCTCCCCGCGCCGGCGCAACGAATCCTTCACCCGGTCGACGTAGGTGAGGTTGTGGTCGCTGTCCAGCACGCCGAGGTCTCCGGTTCGAAACCACGCCGGGTGCGGGTCGACAGTCAGGCCCGAGGCGTTCATGTAGCCCTCGCTCATCACGTGCGGGTAGCGGGGGCGGCACGCGATCTCGCCCACGGCGCCGTCTGGGAGCGGCTCGCCGTCCGGGTCGACGATTCGCACCTCGAAGTTGGGATTCGGGCGGCCTGACGTCCCGGGCACTCCTGCCTCGGCAACGCCTTTGACCGCGATCGGGAAGGCTTCGGTCAGGCCGTACATGGTGACGATTCGGCATCCGTACCGCTTTTCGATGTCGCGGTACACCCCGGCGGCGATCGGCGCGGCGGAGATGAAGCGCAGTGGCAGCTCCCCATCACGCGGATCCGGCGGCTGATTCCACAGCATCGAGACCATCGCGCCGGCGCCGACGAAGCCCACGGCGCCGCAGGCGCGTACCTCGTCCCACACCGAGGCCGGATGGAAGCTGGGCGCCAATACCGTGGTCCCGCCGACCAACATCGGCGCCAGCACAGCCGGCGCGGCGCTGAGATGAAACAACGGCATTGCCGTCCACAGCGCCTCGCCGGGTCTGAAGTCCCAGGCTGACGCGGCCGTCGCGGCCGTGGTGAACAGGTAGTGCCACGTGGTGGCGACGGCCTTTGAAGCCCCGGTCGTTCCCGACGTGAAGAAGAATGACCCGATGTCCGCGACGTCGCCGACGTGTTCGTCGACGGTGTCCGAGTGTCCGCCAAGCCAATCGTCTTGCACGACAATGCTCGCGAGCCCCGGCAGTTGATCGGCCACCTCGGCGACGCGCGACTTGCGCTCAGCGTCAGTGACAACCACCTTCGCCCGCGACACGCGAAGCGCATGCAGCAGGAAGTCGCCCTTGTTGGCCGCGTTCACCGCGGCGGCCACCGCGCCGATGCGTCCGGCACCCAGCCAGAAGTAGATCCATTCCGGGCAGGTTCCGGCGAACAGGGCGACGCAATCGCCCGCTCCGATACCCAAGTCCAGCAACGCATTAGCGGCAGCACACGACCGCTGGCGCATCTGCTCGAAGGTCACGTCGACGCCGCCGATCGACATCATCACCCGGTCGGGGAACTGCTCGGCACGACGATCGAGCACCGCGGCGACGCTGAAATGCTCGACCCCGAAATCAGCTGGGCCGACGGGCTTTCCGTCGCATGCGGGTGCCGCCCCAACCGGCACGCGGGACATCAGGCTCCTGCAGCCGCCGGGTCCGGATCACCGTTGGCGGTGTAGCCGAAGTCGTCCCGCGCAGCCTCTTCACCCGGGTAGAAGCGATGCGCCCAGCGACGCAGGGCGGCGTAATCGTGCGCCTCTTCCGGTGCGAGATTGGGCTTCTCCAGATACTTCATGTTCTCCCAGGTGAAGAAGTCCTGCTTGATCACCTCTTGCTGCAGGGCCAAGAACTTGGCGGCGCGGCCGGTGGGCGCGTCACCGGTGTCGCCGGGTTCGCGAACCGACGCTTGGGTATAGAAGTAGTCGGTGTAGTCCTCGTCGACCGGAGTCTGCCCAGTCACCTCGATCGTCGCCACCAGGTCGCTGGGGAAACGGACTATGCCAAGACCCAGCGAATAGTTGTCGTAGATGATCTTGGCGTCGACCGGACCGTTCGGGGTCAGCCATGTCTGCGCCCGGCCGCCGCCGAAGTGGGCGCTGACGGTGGCGTGCAGGTGGTAGCCGGCAACCTCGAATGAGGTGGTGTTGGCCGGGTTGGCGGCCTTGTGCACGTATTGCACGTGATATGGGTCGGCGGCGTTTTCGATGATCATCTGCGCATGGACCTTGACCCGGTTCAGCATTCGGCTGTGCGGGTGCAGCGGGTAGTACTCGCCGGTTTCCAGTTCGGGCAGCACCGGCGGCTGCCAGTACGGCGCCCGTCCGTGCCGCTCGTGCCACACCAGGATGAAGCCGTACCACTCCGTGCTGTGGTACGTGCGGATGCGGACGTTGTTCTTGCAGCCGATCTTGCTGTACGGGATCAGCGCATTCGTGCCGTCGCCGCGCCACCGCCAGCCGTGCCAGGGGCAGACGATGTTCTCGCCCTCGACCGTGCCACCGACTCCCATGTTGGCGCCGAGGTGCTGGCAATACGCATCGAGCACGTTCACCTCACCGGACTCGGTGCGGAACAGCACCATTTCCTCGCCGAAGTAATGCACCCGCTTGACCTCGCCGGCGGCCAGATCCGAGGCAAAGCCGACGATGAACCATCCGGTCGGGAATCGGTACGGCGACAGGCTGATGCCGCTGGGCCCGAATTCGCGTTCGGATGGATCGATGGAGGTGTCCGAAACCGTGTCCGTCACTACCTTCTCCGTTCCTGCACAGCCACCTTGCGCACGGCCACGCTCACGCTCGCCGCGCTTGGCGGACTCAAGTCTATTTTTACTATTTTAAGCATTGAACGTCAACGCACGCTGCGGCCGACGGTAGGGTGAGTCAACATACCGGCACCCTTCGTGGCGTGAGCGTCGAGGAGAATCGAGGTTGCGGATGACGGCTTCGACAGTCGATCTGTCCGATTTTGCATTGTGGCGCAATGGTTTTCCCGATGACGTGTTCACCGAGCTTCGCCGCAACAGACCGCTGTTCCGCCACGGGCTGACGCCAGGCGTCGCAAAGACCGTCAAGCGGGATTTCTGGATGACGACCAAACACCGGCACGCCGTGCGGCTGCACCGCGACCATGAGTCGTTCACGGCCGTAAACGGTCCGCTTATTCAGCCGGCCAACCTGTTCGCGTCGAATCCGACGATCATCACCCTGGACCCGCCGGAGCAGAGCAAGCACCGAAAACTCATCTCGAGTGCCTTCACGCCACGGGCGATCGCCAAGCTCGAAGACGGCATTCGGGCCCGTGCGGCGCGGATGATCGACGACCTGCTCGCCCGCGGAAGCGGCGACTGGATCGATGATGTCGCCGACGCGCTGCCGATGACCGTGATCGGCGACATCATCGGCATTCCGGAACAGGATCGGCCCCGGATTTTCGACGGCTTCGACCACATTCTGAAGGTCCAATCCAAAGGCGCCCAGGTGGACACCGACGTGTTCGCGTCGATCTTCGCTTACGCGATGGAGCTCACCGCCGAGAAACGGCGCAATCCGGCTGACGACATCTGGAGCACGATTGCGTCCGGCGTCATCACCGGTGACGATGGTGAGCAATTCAGCTTGGCCGCAAACGAACTCGAGTTCTTCTTCTTCGTGCTCGCGTTTGCCGGCAGCGATACCACCAAGAACGCGCTGGCCATCGGGCTGCAGGCGTTCGTCGACAACCCGGAGCAGATCGACCATTACCGCGACGACGAATCCGTGCGATCCAGTGCCGTCGAGGAGGTGCTGCGCTGGGCGTCGCCGGTGGCCTACTGGACCCGCAGCACCAAAGTCGACATCGAAATGGACGGTCAGCACATCCCCAAGGGCGAGCGGGTGGTGTCGATGTTGCGTTCGGCGAATCGCGACGAAGAGGTCTTCTCCGCGCCGTTCACGTTCGACATCGGCCGCCAACCCAACCCACATGTCGCGTTCGGCGGCGGCGGAGCGCACCACTGCCTGGGCGCCATGCTGGCCCGCGCCGAGATCCGCGCCGTGCTGGATGAACTGCTGCTGCGCGGCGACGGATTCACTCTCGGACCGGCCCGGGTGACCTACCCGAATCTGACCACCAACATGTCGATTTACGACGAGATGCCGA
This sequence comes from Mycobacterium sp., assembly GCF_035603715.1. GTDB lineage: Bacteria > Actinomycetota > Actinomycetes > Mycobacteriales > Mycobacteriaceae > Mycobacterium. The sequence goes on from NZ_DATNJW010000236.1 coordinate 7,419, forward strand.
TAACGCTGAAGCCGCGGTAGGCGGTCTCAGTCGACCAATCGCAGCGCGGCCTTGGGGCACTGGTCGACCGCGGCCGCCACGTCGATCTTCAAATGCTCCGGCACGTCGGCGTCGGCGACGTGTACCACGTCGGATTTCCCGATCACGAAGATGTCCGGCGCCAACGATTCGCAGAATCCATTGGCTTCACACAACGTTTCGTCGACGATTACGCGCATCGCTTACTCCTTAACTTTCACAGCCCTTTGGGCCGGGTGCCGATCACCCCGGCCGATGCCAGACGGGCGAGTTCTTGGTCGGTGAGTCCGCACATGCCCCGCAGCACCTCGTCGTTGTGCTCACCGAGCGTGGGCGGCGGACGCATCAGCCACGCGCGCTGTCCATCGAGCGGGGCGAACGGCGGGCGCGGGTAACGGCCCGGACCGGTGCGCGGATGCTCGAGTGTTTCCAAGAATCCGCGGTCGTTGAGTTGGTCGTTCTCGGTGACCAACGACGGCGACACCACCGGTGCGACTGGAATGCCCACAGCGGCAAGGTCATCCACCGCACGGCGCAGATCCTGGCCGCCGAACCAGTCCTGCAGCTGAAGGTCGATCTCGTCGGCGTGCGCTTGTCGACCCGTGACAGTGCCGAACCGGTCGTCGTCGGTCCACGACGGGCGGCCCATCACCTCGACCAGCGCCTGCCACTGGTCGTCGGTGCGGACCGTGACGGCGACCCAGTCGTCGTCGCCCGCGCAGCGGTAGAGGTTCTGCACAGCCGAGCCGTGTCCACGGTTGCCCCGCCGGCTCAGCGTGACGCCGAATACCTCGGCTTCCATCGGCTGAATGGCGGTGACGTTCAATACCGTCTCGATCATCGGCAGCTCGACGAGCTGACCGAGTCCGGTGCGGTCGGTGAAACACAGTGCCGCCGTCACGGCGAAAGCCGCGTGAACACCGGCCAGCGGGTCACACGCACCCCGGGGCGGGATGGGCGGACCGTCCGCGAGTCCGGTGACCCAGGCCAGGCCGGCGATCTGCTCCATCGTCGGCGCGAACCCAACCCGGTCGCGCCACGGACCGTCCAGCCCGAAGGCCGGCATTCGGGCAACGACCAGTCGCGGATTGATCGCCAGCAAGGCGTCCGCGGTGAGCCCGAAGTGGTCCATCACCCGCGGCGAGAAGTTCTCGATCACCACGTCGGCGTCGGCGACGAGTTCACTGAATAGGCGACGCCCGTCGTCCGACCCCAAATCCAGAGTCACAGAACGCTTGTTGGTGTTCATGGCATGGAACACCCAGCCGTATTCCCACCAGTCGTCGCGGTCTTTACGCATACCGCCGGAGTACCGGATGCCGTCGGGACGCTGGATCGACTCGACTTTGACGACGTCGGCGCCGAACGCCGCGAGCAGGTGCGTGGCGGCGGGCCCGGCCCAGAACGCGGTCAGATCGACGATCCGAATGCCCTTCAGCGGTAGCCGGGGGTCCGACGGCGGCTCACGGTACTCGCGCTTGGGCCATGGCGTGGTGTCGTCGGCCTCACCTAGCACCGGCGCGCCGCGCAACGAAGCCGGTTTGCACTGCGACATCAGCCACGGGGTGCGCGGCTGGTGAAAGCCCGCCGGGTTTTCCACGAACACCCCGCGTTGCGCGGCGTAGGCGGTTTCCCGGATCGTCGCGCCATTGCCCAGCGCAGCGATCGGTAACCGGAACAGCTGCCCCAGCTCGACGACTTCGTCGACGGTGCGCTCGGCCAGCCACGGCCGGATCCGCTCCCGAATGAAGTCGCGGTATTGCCACCGCCCGATTTGGAAACTCAGCTGCGGGATCTCGGTCAGCTCCGCGCAGTCGACCATCGCCGCGAAATCCAGCCACTGCTGGCCGGTGACCATGGTGATCCCGATGTAGCCGTCTTTGGCCGGCTCGATCGACGGGACTTCGATGGTGCGCGACACCGGCGGCGCCTGCAGCAGTTGCGAGTGCAGCCATTCGCCGCTTTGCATCAACGTGATTGCTTCCAGCATCGACAAATCGAGATGCTCGCCGGGTCCGCCGTGCTCGACGCGGCGGCGCACGGCCAGGGCACCGAACGCGGCGAACACCCCGCCCATGTACTCCCCCAGGTCGCCGCCGATCGCGATCGGTGGTCCGGCCGGGTCGCCGCGAAAGCCGGTCAGGCCCGACCACGCCTGCAAGGTGAACTCGCTGGCGGCCCGGTCCGCGTACGGACCGGTCCAGCCGAAATCGGAGATGGTGACGACCACCGCGCGCGGAAACTCCGTCAGCACCTGCTGCGGATCGATGCCCAGCTGGGCGGCCTGCGAGCGGGTAGCCGTCACCACGATGATGTCGGCGCCGGCGAGCTCGGCGTGAAGGTCGGCCGCCGACGAGGTCACGCTGCGCTTGCCGGCGTTGAGATAGCAGAACAGCGGCGAGTCCATGCCGTCTGGAATGGCCGCCCCGCTTGCGCTGAACCGGCGCAACCAATCCCCTTGTGGCGGCTCGATTTTTCTGACATCGGCGCCAGCGTCGACCAACAGCTTTCCGCAGTAGCTGCCGGCGATGCGGTCGCTGATCTCCACAACACGGACGTCCGCCAGCGGTGTTGGTCGGCTGTCGCGCCCGTCGCTCAACGTGATTCCGTCTATGTTCGTCGGATTGTTGTCTATGCCATCTTAGTAAATTTGCCGGTCGGACTGCGCCCGCATCGGACCGAACGCTTGACCAGCGCGGCTATTATGCCATTACTGCTAAAATTGCAGTATATGGAGTTCGCGGGTGCAGCGGCCGTGGCTCCGTTCGGCTGTTCCGCTGCTGGAATCAGATGACTGCGCTGGGAATTGGCCCCGAGGCCCGACGTCGATTGTCGGCGCCGCGGATCGCCGAGATCGTCGCGGACGAATTGCGGCGACAGATCATCGACGGTGAATTGGCCGACGGCGATTTGCTGCCCCGCCAGGAAGTGCTTGTCGAGCAGTTCAATGTCAGCCTTGTCTCGCTGCGAGAAGCGTTGCGAATTCTGGAGACCGAGGGTCTGGTATCGGTCCGGCGCGGCAACCGGGGCGGCGCGATCGTGCACGCTCCGGCGAAGACCAGCGCCGCCTACATGTTGGGCCTGCTGCTGCAAAGTGAGTCGGTTGTCGTCGCCGATCTCGGGACGGCGATCCTGGAACTCGAACCCGCGTGCGCGGCGCTGGCGGCTCAGCGAACGGACCGCGCCGACACCATCGTGCCCGAGCTCAAAGAAATCAATGACGCGATGGAGACGCACCTGGAAGACGGGCCCGAGTTCACCGAAATCGGGCGTAGATTCCACGATTCGGTCGTCCGCGGCTGCGGCAACCGCACGATCATCGCCGTTGTTGGCACCCTGGAAACGCTGTGGACCAGCCACGAGCAGCAGTGGGCCGACGAAAGCGCCGCCAAGGGCACCTACCCGTCGCTGACCAAACGCCGCGCCGTGCTCAACACGCACGTCAAGCTTGCCGACATGATCGAGGCCGGTGACGTCGACCGGGCGCGCCGGATCGCCGCCCGGCATCTGTCCGACACCCAGAGCCACGTGCTGGCCGCCGGACCGGACCAACGGATCTACGCGGTGTCCCCGCAAGCGTTGGGCCGCCCGCGGGACAACCGTCATCTCTAAGTCGTGGACGAGCGAATCGGTGCGAGAACCGCGCTGGTAACCGGTGGCAGCGGCGGCATCGGAAAGGCCTGCGCTGCAAAACTTTGCGAACTGGGTTACGACGTAGTGCTTTCGGCACGTCGGATCGACCCGTTGCGCGCCGCGGCCGACGAGATCGGGGCCCGTTACATCGCCGCCGACGCGTCCGACCCGGGCGGCTTCGCGCAGGCGATCGGACCGCTGGCGACGATCGACCTCGTGGTGCACGCCGCGGGCACCTTGGGCGGGACATACGCACGCAAGCAGACTTTCGAGCAGTGGCAGACGATCATGTCGGCCAACCTGGACTCCTGCTTCGTGATGACAGCGGCCGTACTGCCGAAGATGCGGCCGGGCTCCCGGCTGGTGTTCATTTCGTCGTCCGCGGCGCACGAACCGATGATGGCTCGCACCGCCTACTCGGCGTCCAAGGCCGGGATGAACGCCTTTGCCCGCGCGCTGGCACTCGAAGTCGACCGGGACGGCATCGCCGTGCACATCGTGACACCGGGACCGGTGGAAACCGAGATGCTGCAGGATGTTCCATTCGAGATGAATGCCATTGCGGCCTCCGATGTCGCCGACGCCGTCGCCTGGCTCGACACCGTGGACCCGTCAGTGGATCTGCCGGAGATCCGGCTGCACGCGGTGCGGCGCGGCCCGTTCGCCCGCGAGCCCGTCGTGCCCGATGAGGCTCGCCGCCGCGCCGCTCAACGGCAATGACCCGGCCCGTTATCGCGGGAACGTTTTGATCACCGTTTCGCCGAATTCGTGCAGCGATTCCGGTGCGGCAAAATCAGCGAACCAGACATAGAACCGCTCAACACCTTGACCGGACAAATCACTGAAATGTCCGGACAATTCGTCGGCGTCGCCGCAAACCAGGCCCGATCCGAGATTCCCGAATCGCCGCGCGCTGACCTCACGCACCTTGGCCGGATCGCTGTCCTTGCGAACGAAACCGATCATCTGCTGAATCGACACCCGGGCCGGCCCCGCGGCCGGCGCCAGCTCCGCTAGCCTGTCGATGTGGTTGGCCGGGATGTTCCACCAATCCGCATATCTGCGAACAAGTTCCATCATTCGCCGGCCAGTCCCACCGAGGATCAGCGGTATCGGATGCGTGGGAAGCGGCGACTGACTGCGGGTGGCATCGTCACCGCGTCCCCAGTATTGGGCCATCGCGTCGAGATGGGTTTCGAGTTGTTTGACCCGCGCCACCGGATCTTGTTGCCCAACATCGAATCTGGTGAATTCCGCAGGCCAGGACCCGGAGCCGAGGCCGAGCTCGAACCTACCGTCCGACGCTTCCGACAATGTGACGGCCTGCTTGGCCAGCACCGCAGGATGACGAAAGGCGTCACAGAGCACCAGGTGGCCGATCCGCAGCCGCTCGGTTTTTGCGGCCACCCAGGTGGCGACGCTCATTGCCTCCCAAATGCTTTCGTCGCGAAGGCCGGGTGCCTCGAGATGGTCGATGAACGCTATGCCGGTGAAACCGCTGGCTTCGGCGTGGCGCGCCCGCTCGACGATGTCGGCGACCGGCACCCGAACTTGCGGCAGGAACAGGTACCACTCCGGCATTACCTACCACCATTCGATCGCTGGAGTCACGACGCCGCCGCGATTGACGTTTGTCGCGCTAGTTTACTATTTTTATTATGTTAGGGGCCTTATGGACGTCGGACTGAATTCGGGTCAACTGGCGCTGCGCGACAGCGTGCGTGACGTCCTGCGCGCCGAATGCCCGCCGGCGACCGCGCGGCAGGCCATGACGGATCCCGATCGCTGGCGCACTGTGTGGAAGACCGTCGTCGACCTCGGCTGGAGCGAACTCGCCGTGCCGACCGCCGACGGCGACAGCTCCTTCGGTCGGATGGATCTCACCGTTGTCCTCGAGGAATGCGGCGCGGCGCTGGCGCCTGTTCCCTTACTGTCCAGCGTCGGCCTGGCCGCGGGTCTGCTCCGGCTGGCCGGTCCCGCCGTCGACGATGTGTTGGCCGAGATCGGCAGCGGCGTGGTAGCCGCGCTGGCCGTTCACCCACCCGGCCATCGGCTGCCCGCGGTACCGATGACGCTGCAGGACGGGCGGGTGCACGGGCGGGCGGTCGCGGTGCCCGGCCTCCCCCGCGCCGAACTCGTCGTCACCCTGGCCTCGTCAGCCGACGGGCCGGTTGCCGCCGTGGTGCGCGTCGGCGATGGCGTGACCGTGCACGAGGCCGAATGCACCGACCCCGCCCAGCCGGTCGCCGACGTCGAGGTCGACGCCCAGGCGATCGCCATCGCACCGGTGGACCTGGAGTCAGCTCTGGCGACACCGCTGGTCGCGGCGGCCGCCGACCTGGTCGGTGTCGCCGGCGCCGCGCTGGACCGTGCCATCGAGTACGCGAAAACACGCCAGCAGTTCGGCAAGCCGATCGGCGCATTCCAGGGCATCAAGCACGCCTTGGCCGACAACTATGTCGCGCTGGAACGCGCTCGTGGCCTGACCTACGCCGCGGCCGCGCGACTCGACAACCCGACCACCCCGGTCGCCGCGGGCTGGAACGCGGCGGCGCTGGCCAAGGCGGCGGCAGCCGAGGCGGCGGTCGGCTGCGGGCGCACCGCGGTACAGGTTCACGGCGCGTTGGCGCAGACCTGGGAACACGACATGCACCTCTATCTGCGGCATGCCTGGCAGGGCGCCTCGACGCTGGGCGACAGCCGCGCGCTCTACCACGCGGTGGGACGCCGCTTCGCCGGGAGCGCCGCATGACGCACACCGAGCTCAAGACCGATCTTGTCGCCGAATACGCGGCGTGGCTGACGGATTTCCTGCCGAACGACTACTACGAGCGCTATCGCGAATACCGGTGGGACATCGGACTTCGTCGGGCTCACCAACGTGCGGCATTCGAGGCGGGCTGGCTGCAGCCGACTTGGTCACCCGAGCACGGTGGGCGATCACTCGGCTTGGCCGAAGCGATGGAGATCCGACTCGAGGCAGCGATGCGATCGGCGCCCAAACTACCCAACGTCGCGGGGCCTGGCGTGGCCGCGCCCGGGATCCGCCAATTCGGCACCGCCGCGCAAATCGACCGTCTCCTGATTCCATTGCTGCGCGGCGACGAGTGGTGGGCACTGGGCATGTCCGAGCCCGAAGCCGGCTCCGACTTCGCCAGCCTGCGCACCCGTGCGGTACGCGACGGCGAGATGTTCCGGGTCAAGGGCAGAAAGATCTGGACAACGCAAGCCCACCAGTCCCGGTGGTGCACGCTGTATGCCCGTACCGATCCGGACGCACCCAAACATCGCGGAATCTCATGCCTCATCCTCGATCTCGAATCACCCGGAGTCACCATCGAACCCATTCGGATGGCATCGATCTCCGATGAGACCTTCTGCGAAGTCATCCTCGACGATGTCGAGATTCCGGCCGACAGTTTGCTTGGACCGGTCAACGGCGGATGGCAGGTGGCGATGTCGTCGCTCAACCATGAGCGCCAGATGATTTGGATCATGAACTGGGTCGAGATCCAGCGCGGCCTCAGCTCGGTGCGGGATTCCCAAGCCACCCACGACGACTACGCCTCCGGCGAGGTATTCGCCGAACTCGGCTCGCTGCTCGCCGACGCCGACGCAATCCGGGCAACCGGCTATCGCGCGCTGAACAACGAACTGGCCGGCCGGCCGAGCCCGGAAGCCGACATTCTCAAGCTCCTCGGTTCGCAAACACTGCAGCGGGTTTGGGAGCTGTCCGCCGCGGCGGCCGGGCCCAGATCGATCGACGACACCGATCTGCTCTTCGAACGCCAGGACGCTCTCGCGGCGACGATCTACGGCGGAACATCCGAGATCCAACGCAACATCATCGCCGAGCGACTGCTCGGATTGCCGAAGGGATGACGATGGATTACGACCTCGGCACCGATGCTGTCGAACTCAGAAAGCGCTTGCGGGACTTGATCTCCACGCATATCCCCGAAGGCTTCCTCGGCGCTTGCACCAACGACCCGAAAGACTTGGCCACCACCGAGTCGTTCTGCAAAATGCTCGCATCCGACGGGCTGCTGGCCCTGGCCTGGCCCAAGGAACACGGCGGTGGCGGCGGTTCGGTGTGGCAGCAGACCGTGTTGCGCGAGGAGATGTGGGCCCATCACGAACCCCGTGGTGCGCAGTACATGGGCATCAACTGGGTCGGGCCCGCGCTCATGCGGTACGGAACCGCCGAGCAGAAGGCCCGGCACATGTCCGCCATCGCCGCCGGTGAGGTGATCTGGTGTCAGGGCTTTTCCGAACCTGAAGCCGGAACGGATCTTGCGTCGCTGCGGACCCGCGCGGTACCCGACGGTGACGGTTGGCGCATCACCGGGCAGAAAGTCTGGACCTCCTACGCCCAGATGGCGTCCTGGTGTGTGCTGGCGGCGTGCACCGACCCGAATGCCCCGAAAGCCAACCGGCTCAGCCTCTTTCTCGTTCCGATGGACCGGGCCGGTATCACCGTGCGACCGATCCGCTCGATGCTTGGGCCGCATCACCTCAACGAAGTCTTTCTCGACGGTGTCGAGGTATTTCCCGACGAGGTCCTCGGCGAATTGGGCGACGGCTGGCGGGTGATGCGCGAAGCGCTTGCCTTCGAGCGCGTCGGCATCGCCCGCTACGCCCGGTGCGAGTCATTGCTCGACCGGATGCAAACCGAACTCGGTGACGATTGGGATCAGTTGCCCGAGTCCATCCGCACGCGCTGGGTGCGGGCATTGATCGACCTTCGAATCGCGCGGCTGCTGGCCTATCG